>JBAWVU010000321.1:0-3513 GCA_037147135.1 Chloroflexota bacterium | reverse complement strand
TCCGGCTTCTGTGGCCGAGTGGGTTATGTGGCCGGCGATCGGTGGCGAGCGACGATCACGTTGTTGGATGGTTGGACTCGCCGCACGCCGGCCACATAACGATCAGAGCGAGGCGAGCCACTTCAGCAGCGATTCGTCGGACCGCCAGATTGGTTTGATGGGGAACGCCCCCGGAGTATTCGGAGGCTCGAGGGCGCGGAGCGCCGCCTCCTTGGCGCGGGTGTTGATCTCGGCGTAGCGGTTGGTGGTCGTCAGATCGGCGTGGCCGAGCCAGCCCCGGATCACGTTCACCTCGACGCCCGCCTCGAGCAGGTGGACGGCGGCCGTGTGGCGAAAGATGTGCGGGCTGATCCGCCTGCCCGTCCGGGGGTCGTCGAAGCGCGCGGCGTGTCGACGCACGATCTTGTACATGCCGAAGCGGGTCAGTGGATGGTCGTGCGCCGAGAACACCGCGGTCTCCGGCGTGACCGGCCCGTCGACGCTGCGCAGCAGCGAGCGCAGCAGCTCGGCGGTCTGTCCCCAGAGCGGACACGTGCGCCACTTGTCGCCCTTGCCGTGGAGGCGGACGCGGGGATGGTCGCCGAGATCGAGGTGCCCGACCCGCAGGTCGGCAGCCTCCCCGACCCGCGCCCCGGTGTTGTAGAGGAACAGGAGCAGGGCCCGGTCCCGCAGTGCGAGGCGGCCCGCGCGAGGCAGGCCGGCGAGGAGCGCCTCGATCTCATCGCGTTCGAGGAAGCGCGTCTCGGGTGGGGCCACCCGTTTCATCGGGATGGCGGCCACCTGCTGGCAGACGCCGAGCATCTCGGGCGAGCGACCCGCGATGTACTCGAAGAGGGTGTGGAGTGCGGCGAGCCGCTGGTTGCGCGTGCGGATGTGGTTGCCCCGGTCCTGTTCGAGGTGCCGGAGAAACCCGACGGTCCGCTCGAAGGTGAAGTCGCCGAGGGAGAGACGGATGATCGCGCACCGCTTGTCGGCCGCGACGAAGCACAGGAAGAGCCGGATCGTGTCCCGGTAGCTGCGCACCGAGGCCGGCCGGAGGCCCTTCACCGTGATGAGGTGGTCGACGAAGAAGGAGTGCAGCAGGGGCCCGAGCCGTGGGTCATCGCTCATGGCGCCGGTTCCGCGAAGGCCGGCCCGGCGAACGCCTCGAAGCGCCGGTTCGCCTCGTCGAGCAGGGCTGGCGTGATCGTCAGGTAGACGGCCGTCGAGACGGGATCGACGTGGCCCATGAACGTTGAGAGCGCATGGAGCCGCGCCGACGGGTCCAGGCCCTCGCGATACCAGCGCAGCAGGCAGCCGACCGCGAACGAATGGCGCAGGTCATGGAGCCGCGGCGGTCCGACTCCCTCGGGGACAGCGAGCCCGAGCCCCGCGACGAGATGGTGGAACGTCTGGCTCGCGGTACCCGGATGCACGCACCGACGCCCATCGAAGGTGAAGAGCGGGGCGTCGGGTGCGAGCCCTCTGTCGGCGGCTCGGCGCCGCTCGAGCTGCTCCGCCAGGAGCGCGGCCATGCGCGGCCCGTGCGGGACGAGCCGGCTCTTGCCGAACTTGCCGCCGCGGACGATGAGGAGGTTGCGCTCAAGGTCGACGTCGCCGATGCGGAGCCCGCACGCCTCGCCGGCACGCAGGCCGAGCCCGTAGCAGAGGGCGAAGATCGTCCGGTACGTCGGCCCTCGCCCGAGCGCCCGGCTGTTGTCCGGGAGGGCCGCCGCGGCTTCGAGGAGCCGGCGCGCCTGCGCCGCGTCGAAGAGAAATGGAATGCGCGCGGCGGTCACGCGGCGGCGGCGGACTCGGAGCGGCGAGGCCTCGAGGAGCTCCTGGCTCACCGCCCAGTCGAGCAGGCAGCGGACGACGCCGAGCAGATGGTTGAAGCTGCGTGGTCGGCGTCTCGGCCGCGACGCGAGGAAGGCTTCGAGGAGGGCCGGCGTGAGCGCATCGAGCGTCAGCACGCCGCGCTCGTCGGCGAACCGGACGAGCAGGCGCAGCTCGCGCGCCTCGCTCTCGTACTTGCGGGCGAGCGCTCGCTTGTGGGCGAGGAACCGTTCGACGACGGCTGCGAGGGACTCGCTCATCCGAGCACCTCCTCGCCGTCCCCCTGAGCGACCGCGCGCAGGGTCTCGACGGCCACCTTCGCGTAGATCTCGGTCGAGGCTGCCGAGCGATGGCCGACGAAGTCCCCGATCGTCTTGAGCGAGAAGTCGGTGTCGACAAGGCGCTGGACGGCGGTGTGCCGGAGCGTGTGCGAGCCGGGCCGGGGCACCCTGATCCCGGCCGCGCGGAGGTAGTGGCCGGCACAGCTCGAGACCGCGGCGGCGCCGATCGGCCGCACGGGCGCCAGCGCCCGGAAGAAGATGTGCCGGTCGGCGGTCTCCGGCCGGCCCCCCTTGAGATAGTCGACGAGCGCCGCGCCGACTGCGCCGGACAGGGGGAATGCCGTCGAGTGGCCCGCCTTGCGCGCAGGCACCGCGAGTCGTTCGCGCTTCCAGTCGATGTCATCGAGCGTCAGGCCCGCCACCTCGCCGGCGCGCAGGCCGTACGTGACGAGCAGGAGCAGGATCGCGTAGTCGCGCCTGCCCGCGGCCGTGCGCCGGTCGACTGCGCCCAGGACCTTTCCGACGTCGTCCCAGGCGATCGAGCGCGGGATCGTGGACAGCCGATAGACCTGCGGCCACTCGACCGCCCTCGCGAGGTCACGCCCGATCAGGCCCTCGCGGTGCGCGTAGCGGAGGAACACCCGCAGCACCCCGCAGGTGTCCCGGATGCTCGTCTTCGCGAGGCCGGACCCGGCCCGCTCGGCGACAAACGCGCTGAGCAGCGCCGGCGAGAGCTCGTCGAGCCGTCGGATGCCGATGCCCACGAGATATGCCGCGAAACGGCGCAGGTGGTGGCGGTAATGGCCGATCGTGTCGGGCCGAAGTCCGCGCTCGTCGACGAGGTACTCGAAGAACCCCGGCATGACGCCGACGAACGGATCCTCGAGGTGGCGGCGGCCGCTGCCCTCGAACTCGGGGAGCACGACCTCGAGCATCTGCTCGATCGGGCCACGGATTTCCTTGGCGAACGTCGCGAGGCGCCGGTTCGCCGCCTCGCGGCGGCCTCGCCCGCGGTGCTCGCCGACCCGCACGCGCACGAACGCGTCCACGTGCGCCGGCAGTTCCTCGACCGTCCGGGCGCCGCGGATGCGGGCGAACTCCCCAAAGGCTGCGAGCAGCGGGACCCGTCCCACCACGACTCGTGGGCGGTACCCCTGCTCGGCCAGCCAGCCGACGTACCGCTCGATCTCTCCCCCGATCCACGACCCGCGGATCCCATCGACGGTCTGCGGCTTGACGAAGTACGTCTCCAACATCGGGCAACTTCCTCTCTGCGGCTGCAGGTTGAGGAAGCACCCTCGCTCAGACCGTCACGTTATGTGCCCGTCGGCAGGCCGCTCGCCGACCCTTCCCTGCAAAGACCGCTCGCCACCGATCGCCGGCCACATAACCCACTCGGCCACAGAAGCCGGAATAT
>JBAWVU010000320.1:0-3520 GCA_037147135.1 Chloroflexota bacterium | reverse complement strand
GAGCGCTGCGTTCGCCGGCGTCGTCTGGCTCGGCCTCGGCGCCGTGCTCCTGCTCGTCCCGTCGATAGCGGATCTCCTCGGCCGGGTCGGGCGCCCCGGGCCGCAGACGCTCCTGCCGTCGCTCGAGGCGGTCTACCCGTGGCTCCTCGCGCTCGGGGCGACGAGCGTCCTCGCCGGGATCGGCGTCGCGCGGCGGGCATCGGGCACCGACGCGTCGCGCCGGCGGCGCCTCGTCGTCGCCGCGGCCGTCGCCACGGCCCTGTGCGCCGGCACCGGGGTCTTCTTCGGGGCCGCCGCCGTCGGCAACGAGATCGCGCTCCGCGATCTTCCCGCGACGTCCTCGAGATACGGGCCGACGGACGGCGCAGACCCGATCGCATGCGACTCGGCGATCGCCGCCGGCGGGACGGCCCGCCTCGACCTCGCGCTCGCCGGAGAGATCGATCTCCGGTCGATCGGCACGGTGGCGCTCGCCGGATCGCGATCGGGGACCGACATGGAGTGGACCGCCGACGTCGCGGGCGACCTCGCGCTGGGGCGCTACGGCGCCGCGCGGATCGGCGAGGAGGCATGGACGCTCGAGCCGCGCGGGCCCTGGACGCGCGTGCCGCCCGCGACCCTCGACGACGCGACGCTCGATCTGCTCGCGATCGCGGTCGCGCTTCCGCCAGAGGTGCTGCCCACCGCCGAGGACCGCGGGATCGAGACGATCGAGGGCGCCCGCGCGCGGCATTGCCGCGTGGCGATCGACGGGCCGGCGTTCGTGGCCGCGTTCCCCCAGGCGCGGTGGCTCATCGGGGACGATGCGCCGATCCAGCGCTGGCGCGGGTCGGTCGACTTCTGGGTCTTCCTCGACGGCACGGTCGGGATCGTCGACGGGTTCGTGAGCGGGGAGCCGGGAGGCCTCGCGCCGCGGTCGCTTTGGGCGACCGTCCGGGCCCGGTTGACCGCCACGGATCGCGGCGAGCCGGTGGCCCTGAGTCCGCCGGCGCCGTGAGCGGGGCGACGACGATGGGACCGCACGCGGTCGATGTGGGCGGCATGGGCGATCGCCGCGGCGCGAAGCGCGATCGGCTCGCGCGGCTCCTGCTGGTGCTGCGGATCCTCGAGGCGAACCCCGCCGGGCTCCGGCCAGACGAGGTCGCGAAGGCGATCGGCGTCTCTCGGCGCACCGCCTACCGGGACCTGCGCGCGCTCGACGCCGAGATCGGCGTCCCGATCTGGGCGGAAAAGGGCCGCTGGGGGGTGGACGAACGGGCCTTCCTCCCCGACCTGCGCCTCACCCAGCAGGAAGCGATGGCGATCTACCTCTCCGCGCGCCTCATGGCGACGTACGCGGACGACTACGACCCGGACCTCGCGAGCGCGTTCCTCAAGCTCGCGCGGGACCTGCCGGGGACCATCCGCGACCACGTCGAGCGGACGGTCGCGATCATGCGACGGCGCCCGTTCGACGCGGCGTACACGCTGCGCGTGCACCGGCTCTGCACGGCGTGGGCGGAGAGCCTCGTCGTGACGCTCACGTATGACGCCGGAGCGTGGGACCCGGCGCGTCCCCCGCGGGTCGCCCGCGTCCACCCCTGGCTCATCGAGCCGTCCGCGCGGGGCCACGCGCTCTACCTCATCGGCTACGACGAGGATCGCGAGGCGCCGCGGACGTTCAAGATCGAGCGGATCCGCGAGGTCTCCATCACGGCCGAGCGGTTCGATCCGCCCGAGGCCGGCGCGCCCGAGGAGGGGCTCGAGCGGGCGTGGGGCATCATCGCCGACCAGGGCGACGTCGAGGTCGTCGTCCGCTTCGCGAAGGCGGCGGCGGCGCGCGTCCGCGAGGCGACGTGGCATCCGACGCAACGCATCGAGGACGGCCCGGACGGTTCGATCGTCTGGAGCGCTACCGTCTCGGGCACGATGGAGGTCCGGCTGTGGATCCTCGAATGGGGCGCCGATGCGGAGGTGCTCGCTCCACCGGCGCTTCGGGCGGACGTCGCGCGGACGCTCCGGGCCGCCGCAGACCGCTATGCGGACGTGCCCATCCGCGGCCTGCGGTGAGCCACACGCAGGAGGGCGCGGATGCGCGCAGGACGGCGCAACCGGGCGAGGAGCCGTCGGTCACCGCGCGGTGACCGCGAACGGGTACCATCCGCAGATGCACATGCGTCATCCTCGCGGCTCGGCCGTCATCGCCGTGCTCCTCGCAGGCACGCTGCTCGCGGCTGCGGTCCCGGGAGTCGGCGCGGAGACGGTCACGCCCCCCCGGGAGATCTCGACGCCGTCGCCGGCAGCCCTGGCGACGCTCCGCGCCGGGCTGCTCCACGCCGTGAGCGCGGACCGCGCCGCCGCCGGCCTCCGCCAGCTCCGCGAGGACGCCGCGCTGGACGCGGTCGCCCAGGCCCGGGTCGAACGGCTCGCGGCGGCTTCGGAGTTCAGCCACGCAGCGGCCGGGCCGGCGATCCTCGCCGAGGTCGGATCCACAGGGATCGAGCCGTACGGCGTGGGGGAGGCGCTCGGGTGGTCCTCGGTCGGCGGGACCGCGGCCTCGCTCGACGCGATCCGCCGGATGTGGCTCGCGAGCCCGAGCCACCGGGCCATCCTGCTCACCGCGACGGACAACTACGTGGGGGTCGGCGTCGCGAGCCGCGGCTCCGCGACGTTCGCGGCGCTTATCGTGGCGGAGACGCGCGACCGGACGGCGCCGGCCGTCCGGCTCGACGCGCCGCAGCGCGACGGGACGACGGTGACGTTCACGTGGGCCGCGACGGACCCGCTCCTCCAGACGCACACCGCCGGGGTGCGGTCGGTCGCGGTGGAGATCAGCGTGGACGGCGGCGCGTGGCGGACGCTCCGGGCCGCCACGATCGCCCCGTCGATCGTGCTGAGCGACCGGGCCCCGGGACACGCCTATGCGGTCCGCGTTCGCGCCCGCGACCGTGCCGGCAACCTCTCCGCGTGGACGCCGCCGCGCATCGCCCTGGTGCCGTGACCGACGGGCCGGACGGATACGCGGTCGCGCGCGAGCGGTTCGCCGCGGTCAACCTCATCAGCGACCCGATCCACCGGTACATCGAACTCACGAAGCGGCTGTCGTCCGGCCACGCGCTGGCCCTCGGGCTCCCCGCCGAGGAGGTCGCCGAGGAGGACCTCCTCGACACCGCGTGGGTCCAGCGGCTCCGCCGGATCAGCCAGCTCCAGACGTCGCGCTGGGTCTTCCCGACCGCCGAGCACAGCCGCTTCACGCACGGCCTCGGGGTCATGCACGAGGCCGGCCTGTGGGCGCGACGGCTCTACCCCAGCCTGCGCGATGACGCCGCCCTGGCGGCGCCGGCGGAGGCCCTCCCGTCGGAGGGGCTCGTGGTCGAGACGCTGCGTGTCGCGGGGCTCCTCCACGACGCTGTGGAGGATTGCGGTGGACTTCCGCGTCTGGCTGACGTCCGTGACCGATTCGGAGACAGGGTTGCCGACACCGTCCTTGCCTGCAGTGACTCCACTGACGAGGAATGGAAACAGTCGGTCGACTACTGGG
>JBAWVU010000319.1:0-3526 GCA_037147135.1 Chloroflexota bacterium | reverse complement strand
GGAGCGGGTCGTCGGTCGTCGGCAGGTAGAGCGCGAACGTGGAGCCGTGCCCGGGCTCGCTCCCGACGCAGAGGAGATCGCCACCTGCCTGGCGCGCGATCCCCTGCGCGGTCGAGAGGCCGAGGCCGGTCCCGACGTCCGGGCCCTTGGTCGTGAAGAACGGCTCGAAGAGGTGCGCCCGTGTCGCTGCGTCGATCCCGGTCCCGGTGTCGGTGACCGTCACCGTCACGTACCGGCCGGGCGCGAGCGAGGGTGGCCGGTCGGCGTCCGCCTCGGCGAGGATCACCTCGCGCGTGGTGATCGTGAGGGTCCCTCCATCGGGCATCGCGTCGCGGGCGTTCACGACGAGGTTCATGAGGACCTGGCCGACCTGTGAGCGGTCCGCCCGCACCCGGCCGACCGACTCGCCCGGCTCGAACCGGAGGTCGACCCCCGCGCCGACGAGACGGCGCAGCAGCGCCTCGATCTCGCCGACGACGACGTCGAGGTCGAGGACCTCGGGCGTGATCGCCTGCTTCCGGCTGAAGGAGAGGAGCTGCCGGGTGAGGACCGATCCCCGGCGGGCGGCATCCTCGATCTCCCCCACGGCCACCTGCCGGCGGTCGTACGGCGGGAGGTCCATGCGCATCATCCCCGCGTTGCCGACGATGACGCCGAGGAGGTTGTTGAAGTCGTGGGCGATCCCCCCGGCGAGCTGGCCCACCGTCTCCATCTTCAGGGCCTGGAGGAGGAGCGCCTGTGTCTCGCGCAGCTCGGTGATGTCGGCGGAGGTCCCGCGGATCCCGGTGATGCGGCCGTCCTTGTCACGGGCGACCTCGCCGCGCGCGAGCAGGCGGCGGATCACGCCGTCCGGGCGGACGAGGTCGCCCTCGACCTCGAACGGCGTCCCCGCCTCGAGCGACCGGGCGGCCGCGCCGTTGATCCGGGCGGTCGTCTCCGCATCGTAGAACCGCTCCTGCTCCGCGAACGTCGGGGCCGGGCCGCCCGGCTCCACGCCGTAGATGCGGAACATCTCGTCGGACCAGGTGACGACGCCGGTGACCGGGTCCCATGTCCAGCTCCCGACGTGGGCGATCCGCTGGGCCTCGGCGAGGTCGGCCCCTCTCCGCGCGAGCGCCGCCTCCGCCTGCTTGCGCTCGGTGATGTCCTGCGTGACGACGACGGCGCCGATCCCCGGCTCGCCGACCGGCGCCGCGCTCACGGACGTCCAGACCGTGGAGCCGTCCTCGAGGACAACACCGACCTCGGCATCGGTGACGGCCGCACCGGTCGCGATCGCGCGGGCGCTCGCGAACTCCTCGGGAGGCATCGTCGTCCCGTCCGGCCGGATGAACCGCCGCTCGCGGAAGGCCCCGGCCGCGACCTCCTCGGCGCCGAGGTGCAGCTCCCGGGCGAGCGCGGGGTTGGAGCGGACGATCCGTCCCCGACCGTCTACGACCGTGAGGCCCAAGGGCAGCACATCCAGGATCGCGGAGAGCTCCTCCTCGCGCCCTGCGAGCGCCGCCTCCGCCTGCTTGCGCTCCGTGATGTCGACGAGCCCGCCGTGCAGCCGCAGCGTGTCCGGCACGCCGGGCGTGCCGTCACACTCCGCCGCGGATGCGAGCCAATGGATCGTGCCGTCCGCGTGGCGCACGCGGAGCTCACAGGTGTCGGACTGGCCCGGCGCCAGCCCCGCGACGTGCTGGTCGAAGACCCGCAGGTCCTCGTCGACCACGAGCGGGCGCCAGCAGCGCATCGCCCTGATGTCGTCCGTCGAGCGACCCGTGATCTGCTCGGTCGCGCCGGTCATCCAGTCGATCTCGAACACGCCGGACTCCGTCGCGGTGCACGAGTACGCGACATCGGCCATGGCCTCCGAGACCCGCCGGTAGCGCTCCTCGCTCTCGCGCAACGCCTCCTCGGCCTGCCTGCGCTCGGTGATGTCCCTGCCCTCGCCGAGGATGGAGACGGGCCTGCCCTCGTCGTCCCGCACGATGCTGAACCTGCTCTCCGACCAGACCGTTGTGCCGTCCTTGCGGTAGTACTCGAGCTCGAGCGTGATGACGGGATCGTAGTCCGGGTCGGCCATGATCCTGGGCAGCTCCGCCCCAAACAGCTCGACCACCGCCCGGAGCGACTCCGGTGCGAGGTTCGCCTCGAGCGGCAGGTCGAAGAGCTCCTGGGTCGTGAAGCCGCGGAGCCTCTCCGAGGATGGGCTCTGGTACGTGACCCTCATGTTCATGTCCGTCAGCCACACGAGGTCCGTCGTGTGCTCCGCGAGCAGCCTGTACCTCGCCTCGCTCTCGCGCTGCTCCTGCTCCGCCAGCTTGCGCTCGGTGATGTCGCTCATGACGCCCGTGATGCCGGGCGGGATCCCGCTCCCGCTGACGAGGCTGCTCCTGGTGACGACCCACCGCACGGCCCCCGTCTTGTCCAGGACCCTGAACTCGTGCGCGGCGTTGATGCCGGAGGCGGTCTTCGCGAACGCCGCTGTCAGCCCGACCCGGTCGTCCGGGTGGACGAAGCGAGAGAAGGGTGTGCCCTCCACCTCGTCGGTCGTGTATCCGGAGAGCCGTTCGATCGCAGGGCTCACGTACGTGAACGTTCCCTGCAGGTCGAGCGTGAAGATGACGGCGCTGATGTTCTCGACGAGCGCGCGGTACCTCTCCCGCGAGGACCGCAGCTCCTCCTCCGCCCGCCGGGCATCCGTGACGTCCTCACCGATGCTCGCGACGCTGACGACGCGTCCCGCCGCATCGTGCAGGACCGTGTTGCTCCACGCCACGAGGCGTCGCGCACCCTGCCGCGTGACGATCTCGTTCTCGTAGTGGCTCGGGATCTCGCCGGTCGCGATCGTCTCGAGGAAGACCCTTCTGACCGGCTCGCGAACGTCCGGCGGGAGGAAGAGGTCAAACCAGCTCCGGCCGAGCACGTCGTCGCGCGTCCAGCCGGTGTGGTCGAGGAGGAAGTCGTTGCAGAAGGTGACGCGACCGTCCGTGTCGAGGATGACGCCGACGAGCGACATCGTCTCGAGGATCATGCGGAGCCTGCGTTCGCTCTCGCGGTGATCGGCCTGGCTCTTCTCGACCTCCTCTGCAGCCCTGCGCAGGCCGGTGACGTCGGCGGACGAGGTCACGACCGCGTACGGTCGTGACTCGCCCGCATGGAAGAGCGGCTCGGAGTTGGTCGAGATCCACGTGAGCGTCCCGTCCGGCTTGTGCACGCCCATGATCACGCCGGAGCAGGGTTCGCCGGTGGCGAGGGTGGCCATCGCGGGATGCGTCCTGCCCGGGAACGGGGAGCCGTCCTCGTGGACCGCATGCCAGCGCGGGTCGACGGGCCTCCGGCCCGCCATCTGGTCCAGCGTAAGGCCGAGGATGGCCTCGGCGCTCGCGTTGCTCGCCTCGATCGTGCCATCGGCGGCCTGCAGCACGATCCCCTCGGACAGTGCGCTCACGACGGAGCGGTAGCGCTCCTCGCTCTCGCGCAACGCCTCCTCCGCCTGCCTGCGCTCGGTGATGTCGCGCACGAACCCCTCGGTGCCGAG
>JBAWVU010000318.1:0-3549 GCA_037147135.1 Chloroflexota bacterium | reverse complement strand
GCCGGCCTCTTCAACATCGGCGTCGAGGGCCAGCTCTACGTCGGCGCGATCTTCGCCGTGTACGTGGGCTTCGCGTTCACCGGCCTGCCGTGGTTCATCCACCTGCCGCTGGCGATCGCGGCCGGCATGCTCGGCGGCGCGATCTGGGGGTTCGTCCCGGGCTTCCTCAAGGCGAAGACCGGTGCCCACGAAGTGATCGTCACGATCATGATGAACTACATCTCCTACCAGCTGGTCATGCTCGTCCTGAAGACGGAGGGGTTCCAGCGACCCGGCCGCGACGACCCGATCTCCCAGAATGTCCTCCCGTCGGCGATGCTGGCTGCCCTCATCGAGGGGCTCCGCGTGCATTGGGGGTTCATCCTCGCGCTCGTCGCCGCGGCCATCGTGAGCTGGATCCTCTTCCGGTCCACCAAGGGCTACGAGTTCCGGGCGGTCGGCCTCAACCCGGGCGCCGCGAAGTACGCGGGCATGAACATCTCCCGCACGATCATCCTCGCGATGGTGACGAGCGGCGCGCTCGCCGGTCTCGCGGGGACCTCGGAGATGCTCGGGACCAGTGGCAGGCTCACGCCCGGCTTCTCGCCCGGGTACGGCTTCGACGCGATCGCGATCGCCCTGATCGGCGGTTCGCGTCCGTCCGGGGTCGTGGCGGCGGCCATCCTCTTCGGGGCGCTGCGCGCCGGTTCGACACCGATGCAGGCCGCCACCGGCACGCCGGTCGACCTCGTCGTCGTCATCCAGGCGCTCATCATCATGTTCGTCGCCGCACCGGCGCTCGTTCGCGCGATCTACCGGATCAAGGTGGGCCGGACGACCGGCACCGAGGTCTTCTCGAAGGGGTGGGGGGCATGACCGCCGCGGCCGCCGTCGTCACGGGCGCGAGGAGCAGATGGCTCACGCGCGAGCGGGTGCTCGGCATCGGCTACCTCGTGGTCGCGGTCCTCATCGTCTTCTTCCTCGGCGACGTGGCAGGGCTGTGGACGAAGTTCGGGCTCAACTCCGGGCCCAGGCCCGTGATCCCGCTCCCCGATCTCGTCGTGCCGTCGCAGGTGACGATCTACCTCATGGCGGGGGTCGCGGCGTTCATGGGGGTCGTCCAGCTCCTCCGCGCGGGCGCGCGCTGGTGGGCGATCCTCTTCGCGATCGTCGCCATCGCGTTCATCGTCGCGTTCCTCACGTGGGCGGCCGCCGGCAAGTCGATGAGCCTCGTGGGCCTCATGAGCCAGACGCTCCAGCGCTCCGTCCCCATCACGTTCGGCGCGCTCTCCGGCGTCCTCTGCGAGCGCGCCGGTGTCGTCAACATCGCGATCGAGGGGATGCTCCTCACCGGCGCGTTCACCGGGGCGGTCGCGGCGAGCATCGCCGGCAACGTCTGGATCGGGCTCGCGGCGGCGGTCGCGGTGGGTGGCCTCCTGGGCCTCCTTCTCGGCGTGCTCGCGATCCGCTACCTCGTCGACCAGATCATCGCGGGGACCGTCATCAACATCTTCGCGGCGGGCCTCACGGCCTTCCTCTCGTCGAAGGTGCTCGTCGCCTTGCCCGAGCTGAACAACCCGCCGCGATTCCTGCCGGACAAGATCCCCGGCCTCGGCGACATCCCCATCATCGGCCCGATCCTGTTCACGAACAGCTTCTTCGTGTTCGCGATGTTCGTGTTCATCCTCGTCATCCACATGGGGCTCTTCCACACGCGCTGGGGCCTGCGGGTGCGGGCCGTCGGTGAGCACCCGATCGCGGCGGAGACCGTGGGCATCAACGTCATCCGGACGCGGTACATCAACGTCCTGCTCGGCGGCATGGTCGCCGGCTTCGGAGGCGCGTACTTCACCCTCGGGTCCACGGGGTCGTTCGACAAGGGGATGACCGCCGGCAAGGGCTTCATCGGGCTCGCCGCGATGATCTTCGGCGGCTGGACGCCCATCGGCGCGTTCCTCGCGAGCCTCATCTTCGGCTTCGCCGACGCGCTGCAGAACCGGCTCTCGATCCTCAACGTCGGGATCCCGTCGGAGATCCTCCTCATGCTCCCGTACATCGTCACGATCGCGGCCGTCGCGGGACTCGTCGGGCGGGTCAGGGCGCCGGCGGCGGACGGACGACCGTTCAAGCGCGAGTAGCCGCGAGAGTGTCCCCGGAGCCATCCGCCCTGGGGACCTCCTGACCCGGGTGATCCCCCGGAGCCATCCCCCCCGGGCCCATCCCGCGGGGTAGCATGGGTCCATGCTCGACTACGACGCCGAGGGTGAGATCGGCGCTCCGACCCTGGTCTTCCTCCACGGCACGCGGCACGCGCGCTCCGTCTGGCTTCACCAGCTCGCCGCGTTCTCCGATCGCTACCGGACCGTCGCGGTGGACCTGCCCGGCCACGGCGAGCTCGGTCACGTCCCGTTCGGGCTCGCGACATTCATCGAGCGGCTCAGGCGGATCATCGCCGTCGAGTCCCGGGACGGGCGCGCGGTGCTCGTGGGCCACTCGCTCGGCGGCTACGTCGCGATCGAATACGCGGCCCGCCACCCGGAGCACGCGGCCGGGCTCGTCGTCTGCAACGCGAGCATCGAGCCTCGACGCCTCCTCGCGACGCCGTACCGGTCGCTCTCGTATCTCGCCGGGCTCGCCGGCCAGCGGATCCGCGGGACGGTCGCCGACCGGATCCGGACACGCGCATACCGGTCCGTCACGGCGGGCGTGGCTGCCCCGGCGGCCGGCGGTGGCCTCGTCTTCAAGGGGAGCCGGTATGCCGTGCGCGACATCATCGGCCAGCAGTTCATCCCCAAGCTCCGGGCGTACCCGGGCCCCGTGCTCCTCGTCAACGGGGCCGACGACCCCGTCTTCCGCCGCGATGAGCAGGCATTCCTCGCCGGGTGTCGAGACGGCGTGCTCCGGACCATCGAGGGCGCCGGCCACGTCCCTCACATCGAGCGCCCGAACGAGTTCGACGAGGCGCTCCGGCGGTTCCTCGACTCGATCCACTGGTAGCCGATCGATCCACCGGGAGCCGATCGCAGCGACTCGGCCGCGGGTCTGCGCCGCGTGCGGGGCGAGCGGTGTGCGCGCCCGTGGCGCGAACGCATCAGGCCGGCACGGTCTCGATCCCGTAGCGCGCGAAGATCGGGTCGCGCGTGGCGACGGCGGCGTCGAGACGAGCCGCCTGGGCCACGAGCATGCGGTCGAACGGGTCGCAGTGATGCGCATCGAGACTTCCGGCGCGCTCACCGTCGGCCGCGGTCACCGGCACTTCGGTGAATCCGAGCTCATCGAGCGCGCCCGCCAGGTCCGGCGGCGCCTCGAGCTTCCCGAGTGGACGCTCGATGGCGATCTCCCAGATGGTCGCAGCGCTGACGAAGACCTCGTTGGCGGGATCGGCGATGAGCGCACGTGCGGACGCGTCGAGTGTCGGATCGTCGGCCAGCCACCAGAGCAGGGTATGTGCGTCGAGCAGGAGCCTCATGCCTCGAACGCATCGAGCAGGGCGCCATCGGTCTCGTCGAAATCGGGCGCGATGTGGACGCGTCCGCGCCAGAGGCCGGGCTCCCGCGGTCCCGTCCGCGC
>JBAWVU010000317.1:0-3571 GCA_037147135.1 Chloroflexota bacterium | reverse complement strand
CGGCCCACGACCGCGCCGACGGTCCTCCGATCCTGCGCGCTGTTCGCGCAGATGGACGACGCGGCGCTCGCCGCCGTCGCCCGCCTGTTGCGGACCCGGCGCTTCCGCCGCAACGAGGTGATCTTCCACGCCGGAGACCCCGGCGACTCGCTGTTCGTCGTGGGGACGGGGTCCGTGAAGATCGTCCTCGCCTCACCGGATGGCGACGAGGCGATCATCGCCACGCTCCGCCCCGGCGACTTCTTCGGCGAGCTCTCCGTCCTCGACGGCGCCGAACGTTCCGCCACGGCGGTCGCGCTCGCGCCGACCGTGCTGGACTCGCTCGCCCGCGCCCCGTTCCTTCAGCTCGTCGACACGCAGCCCGGAGTGCGGCTCGCCCTGCTCGCCGGGCTGGCGGCCGAGCTCCGACGGATCACCCGACACGCCGAGGAGCTGCATTTCCTCGACCTGCCCGGTCGCCTGGCGATGCGCCTCGTCGATCTCGCTCGCGAGGCAGGCGGGTCGGGCCCCGGTGCGGAGCTCGCCTGGCACTACACCCAGTCGGACCTCGCCTCGATGATCGGGGGCTCCCGGCAGAGCGTGAACCGCGTCCTGGGTGACCTCGCCGCGGAGGGGCTCCTGCGCATCGAGCGCGACACGATCGTCATCCCCGACGTCGACGCCCTCGCCCGAGTGGCGGAACGCTGAGGTCGGAAGCGTCCCGCTCCGCCTGAGCGTCCCAAGTCGACGTCCCGCGTCGCACTCGTCACACGCGTGCCATCGCGCAGGCGACCGTGCCCGTGTCGCGACGTCCACTCGCCGCCGGTCGGCGGCGTGACTGCTCCGGGATGGATGGACGCCCACGCTGAGGCACGAAGACCCGGACGCCGGAACGGGCGGAGCGCAAGGTGCGCGGACACGGCCGGGTGCGTGCAGGCTTCAGGAGGCGTGCCATGACCGCAGGACAGATCGGTGTGAACAGGCTCGACGCCCCGCACCACGGAGCGCGATCCTCTCGCCGGGTCGCGATCGGCTCGGCCGTCGTCGTCCTCGGCCTGGCCGTCGCGCTCGCCGTGCCAGCGCTGGTCGCCAACAACGGCCCGCAGGCCGCCGCGGCCCCGGCTGCGGCCGTCCCGGCCGCCGCGGCCCCGGCTGTGGCTGCGCCGGCCCCGGCGCTCGCGCCGCCGACCGTCTACGTCCCGGCCGGCCCGAACCCCGTGACCCACGAGCAGACCCCCGCCCGGCCGGGGACCGGCAGGTCGTGGGGCAGGTTCGAGTACTGATCATCCGCGGCGCGCACCTGGCGGCCACGGTCGCCGGATGCGCGCCCGGCGTCTCCCACGCGACACCCCGGCGGTCGTCCGGGCGATCGCGCGACGGTCTCGAGGTCTACGCCCAGCCCGTCGCCCGGGCGGCTGCCCTGGCGGGTCCGTGGGCCGACGATGACGCACATCCGGCGCAAGACGCATGGTCGCCGGACCGAAAGGGGCCTCACATGTACGGGATCTCGTCCGACGACAGGCTCTGGATGATCGAGCGCGACCACGCGGAGCGGGAGGCGCACGCGGCCGACCAGCGGATGGCGAGCGCGGCCTCGCGGGAGCGCTCCACCGCCGCGCGGGAGGCGCGGAAGGCCGGGAACACCGGCGCGCATCGATCGGCCCATCTCTGGTGGATCTCCCCGGCTCACCTCCTCCACGCGCTCACGGGCCTGCGTGGTGCCGCGCGCCACGGGGTGGTCCGCTGACGACACCAGGGGGCGACGCGCGGCGGGATGACCGCCGCGCACACAGGTCGGGCTCGCCCTTGGGCACAGGTACAGACGGCACTGGACGGGGACGCGGCGGCGCGGCCAGATGACCGCGTCCTCCGGAGGGATCCGATAATGACCGGCCTCGCGTCACAGCCCGCGATCGCCGTCAGGGCGGTCCGGGTCCGTGGGGTGCAGGGGACGTGGCGGGGGCGAGGCCCTCGGCCGCCGGGCGGCGCGGCTGCCCGGGCCGCCGCCGTCCTCGTCGTCGCCCTGCTCGTCGCCGGCTGCGGCTCCGGGACGGCTCCGTCACCACTGGCGACGCAGCCCGTGGATCCGGCCGTGGACTCGTCGGCGACTGCTGCACCGCCGTCCACCACGCCCGCTCCCGCTCTGGGCACCCCCGCGCCCGCCTACGGCGACACGCTGACGATCGGCTGGAGCCCGGAGCTCGATCCCTACGGCTCTCCCTATGCGCTCTACGGCTACCGCAACGCCACCGATGCCGCGGCGCTCGGCTCCCACCGGATCACCCTCGGCAGCGTCGTCTACAGCGGCCTCTACCGGTTCGATGCGAGGTTCAACGCGGTTCCCGACCTTGCAGACGGGCCCTGCGTGCCCCAGGGTGACGGGACTGTCATCCGCTGCCGGCTCGTCGAGACGACGTTCCACGACGGCACGCCCGTGACCGCGGACGACGTGACCTACTCGTTCCGGCTGCTCCTTCGACCGGCGTTCTCCGGCTACATCTGGTCGGTGGGCGGCCGTGTGGAGGCGCGGGTGGTCGACCAGCGGACGGTCGACTTCGTGCTGGCGACCGTCGACCCGACGTTCCTCACGGAGGAGCTGCCCTGGATCCCCATCCTCCCGCGCCACGCGGTCGAGGCCGCGTACGCGGCCTTCTCGGCCGCGACGCGGGACCTCAAGGCCGCCGACCTCACGAAGCTCGCCGACGACATCGACGAGGAGACCGGTCGCGACCCCCCGGTCTGCACGACCCGCCTCGACGAGGTGGACGCCCTGCTGCCGCGGATCGGCTTCCCGCTCTACCGCGAGGACTTCTCCCGGACCGGGACGTTCGACGCCTGCGCGTACATGAGGAACGCCAGCGGCCAGATCCGCACGGCCGCCGCCGCCCTCGGCGCGACCGGGATCGATGCCGTCGCGGACGCGTACTGGTGCCTGTCCTTCAGTCACCGCCCGATCGGTGCGGGGCCCTACCGGCTCGTGTCGCAGGACGCGGACCGGATCCACCTCGAGGCGTGGCCCGGCTACCACGGTGGGCCGGCGGCCACCCGCTACGTCGACTTCGTCCCCGCCCGGGGAGACGGCACGGACGTCCTCGACGGCTCGGTGGACATCTACCAGGTCCCCACGCACGCGACCCTCGGCGCCGCGTTCGAGACGACGGCGAGCGCCCGTGGCGTCAGGATCGCGACGCCGCCGGGGGCAGGCTACGAGGCCCTCCAGTTCAACGTGCGGCCCGGGCGCCTCTTCGCCGACGTCGAGCTCCGCAAGGCCCTCCAGCTCTGCGTCGACCTGCCGCGCGACGTGGACGCCGCGACCGGCGGCGCTGGGACCCCGGTCTATGGCCCGCTGATGCCCGGCACCTGGGCGTACGACCCCAGCGTGCCGCAGCCGGCCCGCGACGTGGCGGCGGCTCGCGCCCTCATCGAGAACGCCGGCTGGACGACGGGCGCCGACGGCGTCTACGCGAAGGACGGGATCCGCCTCGCCGCCGTGATCCCGGTCCGGGGCGATGCCGCCGACCGGGTCAAGATGGCCGACCTGATCGCCGCCCAGGCGCGCGACTGCGGGATGGACCTGCGTGCCAATCCGGTG
>JBAWVU010000316.1:0-3577 GCA_037147135.1 Chloroflexota bacterium | reverse complement strand
GCCAGAGGACGCGGAACTCGGTGTCGAACTCGTGCTCACCTCGGAGCGCCGCCGCTCGATGCGATCCTCCGGGTCTGCCGAGCGGCGGCCTTCCGGCTCCGCGACGTCCTTCTGGGCGACCTCGATGCGGTCCGTGCGGGCGAGGCGCCGCCCGCCGCACCCTACGTCTCTCCGCCGACCGAGACGCACCGCTTCCTCGACGAGGCGGTGATGGAGCGGATCCTCCGCGCGGCGCTCACGGCAGACCCGCCGCCGCCGACGCTCGCCTCGATCTACGCCGACACCCGGGTGAACTCGACCCACGTCCGCCGGCGTTCTGGCGCGAGGCGGTCATCGCGGCGGGGTGGGGCGACCCGTCCGAGCTCCGGCGGGTCGAGGGGCACCGATGCCGGACCCCGCGCGCCGGTGACGTAGGCCGCTCCCGACGAGGCCGCCGGGTCGCTTGACGAGCTGGGAGCCGCCGCCGAGAACCAGGGCCCGGGCGCGTGAGCGCCCGGGCCCTTCGCTTCGGAGGATCGCGGGATCCGCCACGAACGCGTGGACGAATGGGAGAAGCCGTCACTTCACCGTGGCCGGCAGCCGGTCCCGGCGCGGCCCGCTCGTGCGGAGGAACCGCCACCTTGTCACGGACAGGATCGGCACGTCGACGTCCGCCCCGCAGGGCATTCGACGCCCCGGTCGGCAGGCCCGACGCGGGGGCGTTCGCGCGCCACGGCGCGGTC
This sequence comes from Chloroflexota bacterium, assembly GCA_037147135.1. Classification (GTDB taxonomy): domain Bacteria; phylum Chloroflexota; class Limnocylindria; order Limnocylindrales; family CSP1-4; genus CAIYQJ01. The sequence goes on along the minus strand of JBAWVU010000316.1, from coordinate 2,855 downwards.
CTCTCCCGTACGCTCGCCCGCGAAGCACATGGGGGCCCGCCGTGGGCTGCTGCGCGGGCGGCGGCATGGTGCCACAAGGCGGCTCGCCCCGGCTCTCCCTGCACGGCCCACGCTGGCGGCGAGTGCCCGCGTGCCGACAACATGCCGACGCCCCGGCCGGAAGGCCGGGGCGTCGGTGTCGCTGGTGCGGCGCTGCGACGGACGGGTGAGCCGCCCGGCCGCTCGCCGGATCAGTCGGTGGTCAGGGGACGCGGACCCTGTTGATCGGGGAGAAAGCCGTGACGTTGTACGCGTCCGAGTTGGCACGCCACCGGACGTACCAGAGACCCGACCTGCTGAACGTCCACGAGAAGACGGCGTTGCCGGCGCTGTCGCAGGCGAACGTCGCCGACGTGGAGAACTGCCACACGCCGTTGATCTGCTGGTAGATCTGGAAGGTGCCGCGCGGGACGGCGACGCCGTTGAGCGGCCCGATCTTGGACTGGAAGGTGAGCCTGGTCCCCCTCGTGACCGACCTGTCGCCGCTCCACTGCGGGGACATGGTGACCGTCCGCCGGACCCCGACGACCACTGCGTTGCTCGTGGAGGCAGCGAGACCGCCGCCGCCGGCGAAGACCGCCTGGTACGTGGTCGAGAAGGTGAGCGGCAGGGTCGTGTAGGTGGCACGCCCGGTCGCGTCCGTCGTGAGGGTGACGACGGTCTGGTAGGTCGGCGCGAGCGCGGTCTTGAGCTGGATCTGGATCGACTGGTTCGCGCCGCTGCTGAACTGCACCGTGAGCGTGGACGACTGGCCCGGGTTGATCGGGACCGGGTTCGCGGCGAGCGAGATCTGGACCTGCGCCGGGGTCGCGTTCACGTTGAAGGCCAACGACGTCGCCGGCTGGACCGTGGGTTCACCGACCAGCGTCGGCGTGTACGTGGCCGTGAGAGTGTAGCCGGTGCCCTGCGCGCTCACCAGGCAGCCGGTGAACGTCGCGAGGCCGGCCACCACGTTGCGCGTGTTGCCGCCGGTGCACGTGAGCGTGGCGCCGACCGGGCCGGTCGCGATCGCCAGCGTCACGGTGCCGTTGTTCTGCGCGGTCTGGGTGACGCCAACGGAGTCCTGGACCGCGACGATCGGCTGGATCGGGAGCGCCTGGCTCGGGACGGCGTTGGCGCCCCCGGGCTGCTGCGCGAACGCGAGCCGCCGCCCGACGACGTCGAAGCTGGCGCCGGTGATCTGCGCGACGGTGACGTCGAACGCCACGCTCGCCGTGAGCCGATAGCCGGTGCCTGCGGGCAGCGTGCAGCCGCTGAACGACGCGATCCCGCCGACCGTCTGCATCGTCGTGCTGCCACCGCACGTGAACGAGGCGGTCGCCGGGCTCACCGTGAGCGTGACGCTGGCCTGGTTGAGCGGGCTCGTGATGAGACCGCCCGACCCGTTGCGCAGCTGCACGGTGGGCTGCGGGCTCAGGAGCGATGGGGTCGTCGAGGACGGGTAGGAGCCGAACTGGAGCACCCTGTCGCTCGTGATGTTGATCGTCGCGGAGTCGGGGTTGAGGTCTGCGGTGTCCGCCACGATGATCGTGGTCCCGACCGTGGTGCACGTCATGCTGGACACCGTCGCGAGGCCGTTGCTGAAGATGATCCCCATGAGCGTCATGGCGCACGGGGGCGAGGACGTGATGCTGAGCAGGTCCATCGCGCCGCCGTAGTTCGTGTCGCGGGTGCCGAACTGGTTCACGGCTTCGACCTGGAACGCGAAGCTCTGGCCCGAGACGGCCGAGGGCGGCAGGTTGATGATGCTGACCGCGACGGCGTCGAACGGGCTGACCGCCGAGACGCTGGCCGCCGGCAGCGCCGAGAGCATGAGGGCGCCGATGACGCCGACCGCGACAAGTCGCGCGCGGAATCCTCGCCCGAGATCAGGTCTTCGCATGACTCCCCTCCATTTGGCGTCGCGCTACCCTGCTGCCCTCTGGGGCCACCGTCGAACGCGAACCATCCGAGGGATGATACAGCCCGATTGCAACCACCCGGACGCAGATGCGTTTCGTCTCCCTGCAGATCCGGGGGCGTCGCCGGAGGTCGTGCACCTCGATGCCCGTGCTACGCTTCCGCCGTCCCCTTGGGCCGGTCCCGTGAGGCCGGCGGACCGGTCCCGTGAGGCCGCGGAGGAGGCATCCCGATCGCGACCCGCCCCGTTCCGGGAAGGCATCCGTCCGCACGTCGGGCAACGCGTCCCCTGCGCTCCGGCCCGACGCTCCCGACGTGTAGCCGGCACCGCCCCGGGCGCTCGTGAAGCGCCCACCGCTGCCCGATCCGGCGTCGGTCGTCGACCCGCGCGTCGGCGACCTCGGCCCTGCGCTCCTCGCGCTCGCTGACGGCACCGTCTTCACCGGGCGCGCGTTCGGGGCGCCGGTGGCAGCGGGCGGCGACCTCGTCGTCAACACGAGCCAGACCGGCTACCAGGAGGTCTGTACGGACCCCTCGTACGCCGGCCAGGTCGTGGTCATGACGTACCCGCTCATCGGCAACTACGGCCGCGTCGTCGCGGACGATCAGTCCGAGCGACCCTGGCTCCGCGCCCTCGTGGTCGCACACGCGACGGCCGCGGTCGTCGAGGCGGCGGCTCAGCTCGCGACGCTCCTGCGGACGGTCGGCGTCTCCGCGATCGCCGGCATCGACACGCGCGCGCTCGCCCGCCACCTGCGGACCCACGGCTCCATCCGCGCGATGGTCACGGCGCCCGGCGAGATCGACGTCGACGCGGCCGTGGTCGCCGCACGGGCGGTCGGCCGCTGGGAAGACGAGGACTTCGTCGGCCTCGTGTCGCCGGAGGCCGTCCGCGACATCGGCGAGGCGACGGAGGG
>JBAWVU010000315.1:0-3580 GCA_037147135.1 Chloroflexota bacterium | reverse complement strand
TAGTACTTGAGCATGTCGAGTCGTTACCTCCTTTCCTCGAAGGTCCCCCGGAGCGACTACGGGAGCCGGTGCCCGTGATGCCCTTGCGAGCAGGCAGGAATCACGGTGGACCTCCACCGCGAGGGCGCCATGGACCGATGGTCCCTGGAGGGCTCGGACCTTCGGCGCACAGCGAGTGCGGCGGCTGCTCTCGGCCGAGCCGGACACGAGACGAGGGCCGACCCCACATAGGGCCGGCCCTCGTGATTGGCTATCGAGAGGCTCCTAGATGGAGACGCCGACGGTGCTGAGAGCCCCCTTGACCTGGCTGCCCAGGAAGATGAGGGCGACGATGCAGACGATCGCGATGAGCGCGAGGATGAGTGCGTACTCCGCGAGGCCCTGGCCCTCCTCGTCGCGCTGGAAGGAAGACATAAGTGCGACGTAGTACTTGAGCATGTCGAGTCGTTACCTCCTTTCCTCGAAGGTCCCCCGGAGCGTCTCCGGGAGCCGATTCCCTTTCGGCAGCGTCCGCTGCCGTGGGCCAAGAACACTACATATCGTTTGTGGCCGCTGGCAAGAGCTGGTGGCCGATTCCGGTGCTCCCCGGCGACACCTTCGCCGGCGGTGCTCACGTGTCCGGCGACCGGACAACGACCATGATGGCCCTCCGCCACCGGGGTGACATGACCCGATAGTCCGGGTGGGGTGAGGACCCTCGGCGCCGAGGTCCGGTGGATCCGCGGCTGGCGGCGGCGGCATCCGCTCGCGACGTCAGCCTGCCCGCTCCGCCTGCGTGCCGATGAAGTCGAGGATCGCGGCGAACTGCGGGCCGAAGACGACGAGCGCGACCACCGCGACGGCGACGGCGATGCCGAGGATCAGCCCGAACTCGATGAGGCCCTGGCCTCGCTCTCCGGCGTCACGCATGCGCCGCGAGTTCGACCGTCAGCCGGAGTCGGTGCCCATCCTCCTCGAGCGTCACGTCGCCTCCGATGGTCGACGCGCGCTCCTGCGCGTCGCGCCACGTGTCGGCGGGGAGTCGCGTTTCCTCCTGGGGCCTGATGCGCGGCGCGTCCGAGGCGGTCTGCTCGCGCATCATCGCCGCGAGCGCGGGCGGGGTCTCCTCGTCGAGCAGCGCGCCGGCGACCGCGGGCCCTGCTGCGGCCGGCGGCTCCTCGGCGTCCGGCACGGCGGCCGGCTCCGGCTTCGCGTACGGCACCTCGACGATCACCGTGAGCCGATCGCCCCAGTCCAGGCGGAGCGTGACCCGCTTGGGATGCAGGGACGTGAACCCGACGAGCGACTCGTCGATGATGCGGAAGAGGGTGCTCTCCACGTCGATCGAGAGGCGGCGATCCGCGCCCACCGAGTCGAAGTCGACCGGGACCTGCGCCCGCCGGCTCCGGTCGCGGGCCGCGCGCCGGAGGGTGGGCACGAGTCCCAGATCGTCGAGCACCATGGGCCGGACGTCGAAGATGAACGTCTTCGTCGCCTCCAGGGTCCGCTCGACCATCGCGACGAGGTCCGTTGCCTCGACCCGCGCGGCTGCGTCGTCGCGCCCGACGAGGTGCTGGACGATCTGCGCCTGCATGACGATGTTCGTGAGGCTCTGCGCCGGCCCATCGTGCATGGCCCGGGCGATCTCGCGCCGGAGGTCCTCCTGGGCGGTGAGGACGATCCGCGAGATCGCCGGAGCCAGGAGCTGCGGGGCGCCATCGGCGGTCGGCCCCGCCCCCCCGTGGAGGCTCACCGTTTCCAGCGCTGTCCGGAGGTCCCGGAGCCTGTCGCGGTACCGGACGAGGACCTTCCGCTTGCCCTCGAGGACGTCGATGGAGCCCTGCATGACCACGGCCTTCTTCGTCACCATGATCAGCGCGGCGTTCGCCTCGGCGAGCTCGCGCGGGCCGACGCTCCGGCTTCCGGACAGCTCTGCGAGGCGCCCGGCCGCCTGCTCGAGTCGCTGCTCGTGCCGCGCCGACTCCCCCTTCGCCTGGGCGACGAGCATCTCGATCTCCTGCAGCTCGGCGGCCACGGTCGAGAAGTCGCCGGTGAGCCGGTCGATGACCTCGGTGAGGGAGCCGGGCTGGATCTCGCTCATGGATGCTCGTGCGCTCGTGCGCTCAATCCTCCGGCATCTTGATCCAGCCCTGGCGCATCGCGTAGACGACGGCCTGGGTCCGGTCGTTCACGGAGAGCTTCCGCAGGATGCTCGACATGTGGTTCTTCACGGTCTGCTCGCTGATCGAGAGGGCGAAGGCGACCTGCTTGTTGGTCATCCCCTGTGCGATGTTGTCGAGGATCTCGACCTCGCGAGGCGAGAGTGGCGCGAAGATCGGCTGGGCGTCATGGCCGTAGACCGCGAGCTCGCGGAACTCTTTGAGGACGCGGCTCGCCACCGACGGCCTGGAGAACACCTTGTCGTTGATGAGGTACTCGCCGCCGTACACGCGGCGGATGATCGTCACGAGGTCGTCCGGACCCACGTCCTTCAGGATGAACGCTGCCGCGCCGGCCTTGATCGCGTCGAAGAGCGCGTCCTCGTCCTCCTCGTCCGAGAGGATGATGACGCCGGTCGCCGGGACCTCGCGCTTGATCCGCTGGGTCGTCTCGACCCCGCTCGAGCCGGGCAGGCTCAGGTCCATGAGGATGATGTCCGGGGTGAGCTCGATGGCGAGCTCGAACGCGTCGCGCGCCTGGTCGGCCTCGCCGACGACGACGAAGTCCGGCTCCTGGCCGAGGATGTTCCGGATCCCCACGCGGAACAGCGCGTGGTCGTCCACGATGAGGATGGTGGTGGGGTCGCCCGAGGCGCGTCGGTCGGGTCCGCCCCTCCGTCGGTCGGACCCGCTGTAGTCGGTCACCGTGCCTCGACCTCCCCTCCGATGGCCAGCCGAACGACCGTCCCGGCGCCGGGCCGGGACCGGACGTCGAGCCGGCCCCCGATGAGCTCCACGCGTTCGCGCATGAACTGCAGTCCGAAGTTCCGGCGCCCGCGCGCCGCCACCGCGTCGATGTCGAACCCGCGACCGTCGTCCCGGATCTCGAGCACCCAGCCCTCGGGACCCTCCCGGGTGGCCACGTCCACGACATGCGCGACCGCATGCTTGCGGACATTCTGCAACGCCTCCTGGAGGATCCGGAGGACGACCGTCTGCTCCGTCTCGCCGAGCGCGTCGCCGCGTGCCGCGAGGTCGGCATGGATCGGCGCGGTGATGAGCGTCGAGAACGTGGAGATGGTGTCCATGATCGCGCCGTCGAAGCCGAGCTCCTGGAGGGCCGGGGGCCGAAGCTGGCTGATGAAGCTCCGGATCTCTGCGAGCTCGCGCCGGAGGATCTCGCGCAGGTAGCGGAGCTCCGTGTGCGCGAGTCGCACATCGCGGTCCACGAGTCGCTCCACGTCGTCCACCTGGAAGAACGCGTTGGTGATCGACTGCGCGGGGCCGTCGTGGATCTCCTGGGCGAGCCGCGTCCGTTCCCCTTCCTGTGCCTCGACGATCCGCATCCGCAGGTCGGCACGCGTGAGCGGGGTGGTCTCGTCCGTGACGAGCGACGCGTCGCCGCGCTCGATGAAGAGCCAGACGTTCTCCAGGTTGCGGGT
>JBAWVU010000314.1:0-3621 GCA_037147135.1 Chloroflexota bacterium | reverse complement strand
GCACGACGCGGAGGTCGTCGCCTTCCCAGTGGCCGATCCCGACGGTGAAGGCGACCGTCCCCGCGGCCGTGCCGAGCCCGGTCGTCTCCGTGTCCAGACAGACGAGCGGCCGCTCCGGCGACGGCTGTCCGGGGAGGGACGCGAGTCGGCCACGGTCGATGGGCACGTGGATGAGACCCGCATCGACCCGCACGAGCGTTCCCCGGCGGCCGACGACCACCGCACCCCCGACGGCGTCTGCGAGCCTCTCGGCGAGAGGCCCGCCGCCGACCGTGCCCGGACCGAGGGCCGACCCCGGGTCGCCGGCCGTGCCGTCACGTGCGACGGGTCGGCCGGCGCGGAAGGTGGCGAGCCTCCGGCCGAGCGTCACGCCCGGCACGGCCGCCGCGATCCGCTCGGCGCGCGCGGCGGCCGTGCCTGCGACGTCCGCGGCCTCGACGAGCGTCATGCGGCCGTGCGCGAGCGCGCGGAGGCCGGCATCCGCGCGCCGAGGACCGCGAGCAGGCGGAGGGCGAGCGTCCTTGGGTCGGCTTCCGGCGTCCCAGTCTCCGCCCGGGCCCCCGTGCAGGCCGGGCACCCCGCATCGCACGCGCACCCGCCGATGAGCTCGGCCGCGCCGTCGAGCAGCTCCGCATGCCGCGCGTAGAGCCGCTCCGCGAGCCCGACGCCCCCGGGGACCGGCTCGTACAGGTGGATCGCAGGTGCCCCCGCGTGGGGCGAGCGCACCTGGGCGACGAGCCCGAGATCGCGCGGGTCGACCATGAGGAGCACGGACGCGACGGTCTGGATCGCGCGTCCCGCGCCGAGCAGGGCCGTATCCAGATCGTCGCGGCGCCAGCCGGCCGCGTCGTCCACCGTCAGCCAGTAGGCCGTCGTCTGGAGCTCGATCTCGGGGAGGTGGATCCGGCCCCAGCCGATGTTCTCGTTCGTGCCGAACCGGAGCTTCTTGTAGATGGTCGCGAGGCTCGCGAGCATGACCTCGCCGTGCGTCCGGGTGCCGCCGGCCACGCGCTCCGCGGCGAACACGTCGAGCGGCTTGAGCGTCACCGCGAGGTCCGCCTGCGTGTAGTGGGCCACGTCCACGCGGCGGACATATGCCTTCCGCTCGTCCCAGTCGAGGCGGTCGACGTGGAACTGGACCGATTCGTGGAGGTAGATGGCATCCTCGTGGACGAGCGTCTGGGCCGAGAAGAGATCGACCTCCCCGATGACGGACGGCCGGTCGCCGGTCGTATCGATGATCACGACGTTCTCCTCGGCGGCCGACCGGAGCGAGACGGCCGACGCGGGGAAGTTCTCGCTCGCCCAGTACCAGCGCCCATCGGCGGCCTGGCGGACGTGGCGCTCTTCGGCGAGGAACGCGAGGAGGTCGTCCGCCGGCTCCGGCCCGAAGGGCTCGCCGGGCGCGAAGGGGAGCTCGAACGTCGCTGCCTTCAGGTGCGCGAGGAGGATGTGCAGGTTGTCCGGGTCGAGCCGGGCCTCCTCCGGGTCGCCTTCGAGGATGTACTCCGGGTGGGCCAGGACGTACCGGTCGACGGCAGCGCCCGTCGCCACGAGCACGGCCACCGAGCCGCCGCGGCGCCGCCCCGCGCGGCCCATCTGCTGCCGCGTCGCCGCGATGGAGCCCGGGTACCCGGCGAGCACCGCGACGTCGAGGCCCCCGACGTCCACCCCGAGCTCGAGGGCGTTGGTGGACACGACGCCGAGGACCTCCCCGTCGCGGAGCCCCCGCTCGATCGCGCGACGCTCGGTGGGCAGGTAGCCGCCGCGATAGCCCCGGACGCGTCGGGCAGGCCCGTGCGGGGAGCCGTCGTCGGGCCGGAGCGCGTCACGGATCGTCGTGAGGAGGATCTCGACGGAGGTGCGGGACCGACCGAAGACGATCGTCTGGCGCCCGGCCCGCAGGAACGGCAGCGCCCAGCGCGTCGCGAGCGTGAGCGCGGAGCCGCGGGCGCCGGTCGCCGCGTCGAGGAGCGGCGGGTCGACGAAGAGCACGTGCCGTTCGCCGGCCGGTGCGCCGTTGCGGTCGACCAGGACGGGACGTCGCCCGGTGAGCAGAGTCGCGAGCTCGGCCGGGTTCGCGATGGTCGCCGAACAGCAGACGACGATGGGGTGCGAGCCGTAGTGCGCGCAGATCCGGAGGAGCCGCCGGATGACGTTCGCGACGTGGCTCCCGAAGACGCCGCGGTACGTGTGGAGCTCGTCGATGACGATGAACCGGAGCTGCTCGAAGAGGCTGTACCACTTGGTGTGGTGGGGGAGGATCGCGGCGTGGAGCATGTCCGGGTTCGTGACCACGACCTGGCCCGCCGTGCGGACGACCGACCTGATCGGCGCCGGGGTATCGCCGTCGTACGTCGATGCGTTCACGTCGAGCCCGGCCGCGGTCGCGAGCGTGCGGAGCGCGGCCACCTGGTCCTGGCCGAGGGCCTTGGTGGGAAAGAGGAAGAGCGCGCGGGCCGAGGGGTCCTCCGCGAGCGCCTGGAGGACCGGCAGCTCATAGCAGAGGCTCTTGCCCGAGGCGGTCGGCGTCACGACGACGACGTCGTCGCCGGCCCGGACGGCCTCGATCGCCTCCACCTGGTGCGAGTAGAGCCGCTCGATGCCGGACGCGGCGAGGCCCGCGCGGATGCGGGCATCCAGCCAGGCGGGGACATCCGCCTCCACCGCGGGCCGGGCGGGCACGACGGCGTGGTGGACGAGCCCCCGTGCGAGCGACGGCTCTTCCAGGAGACGGCCGAGGACGGTCTCGACGGAGGCCGGTGCGTAGCGTCGCATGCATCACTCCATATCGAACGGGTGTGCAGTATGTGGGCAGTCTAGCAGCCGGTGCAAGGCGCACGTGATCGCGTTGCCCGGGCGGATCGGCAGCCCTCCGCCCGGTCGAGGTCGGCGAGCCGCGGCGACGGCCCGGGTTGACGGCGGCGACGCCCCCCGCCTACGCTCGCCGTCGTGATCCGCGAGCACCGACGACCCCGCGAGGGCGCAGGCGAGGCGGGGCGGCCGGAGCCGTCCCTGCCGCCGGCGGCCTCGGCGACCCTCATGCCCCCCGCGCCCATGCCGGCCGATGGGCAGCCGGGCGTCACCGCGGCGGCATCGCCGACGCTCGAGAGCCTGCCCATCGCGGGGATCACCCGGCGCCGGCTCGCGTGGATCGTCGCCACCATCGTGGCCGGATGGATCCTCCTGACCTTCGCGCGCCAGGTCGGCGAGGCGGCCGACGCCACCGTGCGCGCCGATCGCGTCCGGGCCGAGAACGCGACGATCGCCGCCGACATCGAGCGGCTGACCGCCGAGCTCGAGTTCATCCAGGATCCGCGCTTCATCGCGCAACAGGCGCGCGCGTACGGGATCGGCGCGCGGAAGGAGCGGCCGTTCACGCTCGAGGCGGACCCGTCGCCCCTGCCCGCGGACGCCGCCGGCTCCGAGACCCGGCGGGTCGGGTATCGCGAGGTCGTGCGGACACCGCTCGAGGCCTGGGCACAGCTCCTCTTCGGCAGCAGCCCGAGCCGCTGATCGACGCGCGGCCCGCGCCCGGGCCGCTCGCCTGCCCGCGTCGACTCCGCGCGTATCCTGTCGTCGTGCGTGGCCTTCGAACCCTCGTCGTGCTCCTCGCAGCGG
>JBAWVU010000313.1:0-3642 GCA_037147135.1 Chloroflexota bacterium | reverse complement strand
CGGTAGGGACGGGCATGGACCCGACGACCGCAACCGGAGGCGGAGATGACGGCGAGGCGCGGCCGGAGGTCGAGACAGCTTCCCCCGGTGCAGCCGGTGACCCGCGACGTGGCGAACGACACGCTCCTCGCGGCCACGGGCTCGGGGATGGCCGCCCCCTGGGACTGGCTCGTGTCGCTCGCGGCCCTCGCCATCGTCGTGCGGTGGCTCAGGGCCCGGCTGCCGGACCTCCCGGGTCGGACGCGTAGCCGGTGAGCTCCACGTAGGCCTCGCCGCCCACCGGCACGCCATCGCGGGTCGCCGTGACCCGCTGCGATCCCTCCCAGTAGACGACCCCGGTCGTCCCCCGCGTGTCCAGGTCCTGGTCGGCGACCGTCGGATCCAGCGTGATCTCGAGCCCCTCGCCCGGGATCCGGACCTGCCATCCCGCGGGCCACGTCGTGCCCGTGTGCGGGCTGATCCACGAGCCGGTCGCCTCGATGGAGAACGCCGAGCCGTCCAGGTGGCGCACGCTTCCGTCCGCTGCGACCATCTCGCCGTACTCCACCGGGTAGGAGCCGTCCGCGGTCCGGAGCCGGTTGAGCACGATGTCGGTCCCGTCGGCGAGCTCGATCGCGTACCAGTCCCAGCCGCCGCCGGCGCCGAGCGAGACGAAGTCGCCCCACTGGTGATCGAACCACGCGCTCCCCTCGACCTCGTACGTCGCACCGTCGAGGACGAGCGACCCGGCCGCCGCCATCCGGGTCCGCGAGTAGTAGTACGAGCCCCCTGCGGCACCCCAGTCCACGTATCCGTCGCCGTCGTGGCGGACGACCGGCTTCGTCGACTCGAGCGTGAGTCGGAGCGACATCGCTCCGGCGGAGCCAGCCACCGCCGATTCGGCCGGCGAGAGCGTGAACGCGAGCGTGTCGTGGCCGTCAGCGCCGCTCATCGTCCACGGCGGGTTCTCGAACGTCGCCGGCGTGCGGGGGTCGATGCCGGAGATCGAGAGGTCGAAGCCGGTGGCGACGCCATCCGGGCCGCGCGGACTCTGGTCCACCTGCGGCCCGCCCTCCACCCGCTGGGCGTAGTGGAACCGGCCGCCGGCCTCGTCGGTGATCGCGATGTGGCTCGCCCAGCCGACGGGGAGGTTCCCCCGCTCCGCGCGGAAGATCACCGCCTCGAACCCGAAACGGCGCCCGTCCGGCGCGCGGAGATGGCCCGTGTAGTACCACCACTCCGTCAGGCGCGCGTGCGGACCGTCGTCCCGGGGGAGCGCCACCGGCTGCGGATCCGGCGGCGGAACAGGCGTCGCCGGCGGCGCGGACGTCGGCTGGGGACGCAGCGCGGGGGGCTTCGCGAGGATCGGACCCGACACGCAGCCGGCAGCCACACCGGCGACCACGCCGGCGACGACCGTGACGGCGATGAGACGGCTGAGCCTCATCGGACCAGGGCCTCGACGTCGGCCTCGGACCGCGGGAGCCGGTTCCCGACGAGCCGTTCGAGCGACCCGGGCATCCACCAGTTCCACTTCCCGAGCAGTCGCATCGTCGCCGGGACGAGGAGCGCCCGGACGATGGTCGCGTCGATCGTGATGGCGAGTGCGACGCCGAGCCCGAGCGCCTTGATGAGGACGATGTCGGCGGTGACGAAGCTCCCTGCGACCACCACGACGACGATCGCGGCACTCGTGACGATCCGGCCGCTCCGCTCCAGGCCCGCCGCGACCGCCTCCCGGTTGTCGCCGGTCCGGTCGTAGACCTCCTTCATCCGCGTGAGGAGGAAGACCTCGTAGTCCATCGACAGCCCGAAGAGCACGCAGAACAGGATGACCGGGAGCGTGGTCTCGACGTACCCGAGCGGCTGGAAGCCGAGGATCGAGGAGAGGTTCCCGTCCTGGAAGACCCACACGAGAGCGCCGAAGGCCGCCGTGATCGACAGCGTGTTCATGACGATCGCCTTGATCGGGAGGATGACCGACCGGAGGAGGAGGAAGAGCACGAGGTAGGTCGTCACGATGATGAAGAGCGCCGTCCGCGGGAAGTCCGCGCCGATCCGGCTCACGACATCCCCGACGTCCGCGGCGCCGCCGGACACGCCCACGGTCATGCCCGCGGGAGGCGCGAGCGGCCCGGACGGGTCGCGCAGGTCGTCGACGAGCGCCCTCGCCGGGTCCCTGTTCGAGCCGTACGGCGTGTACAGCGTCACGGCAGTGAGGTCGCCCTTCGTCGACGCTTCCAGCGCCGCCCGGACATATCGATCGGGCGGGCCCGCCGCGCTGCCGTAGAGCAGCCGGTACTGCTCGAGGGTGATGCGCGGGTCCAGGTCCACGATGCTCACGACCTGCGAGATCCGCGGGTCGGCTGCCAGGCGGCGCGTCCACTCGTACAGCCGATCGACGTTGGCCGCGTCGGTGGCGGGCCCGTCCGTGCGCACCGAGAGCGAGATCGGCGAGAAGTCGCCCTCTCCGAACTGTCCCTGGAGCCGGTCGAACGCCTCCCGGGACGGGACGGTCGACGGCAGGATGCTCGCGTCGGGGGCGTTGAATCGGACGTGGAGGAACGGCGCCCCGAGCGCAAGGAGCAGCGCGAGGGTCGGCACGAAGACGAGGACGGGGCGATCCATGACCCACCGCGCGAGGCGCGCCCACGCGCCGTCGGCGACGGGGGTCGCATGGACACGTCGCACCCGCAGCGAGTCGAGCCGCGGCCCGAGGATCGCGAGGATCGCGGGGAGGAGCGTGAGCGCGGACAGGACGGCGATCCCGACGACGAGCGCGCCCGCGATCCCCACCGAGCGGAGGACCATGAACTCGAAAAGGACGAGCCCGAGGAGGCCGAGGAGGACGGTGAGGCCCGAGAAGAAGACCGCGCGCCCGGCGGTGGCAACGGTCACGCGGATCGCGGACTCCACGTCGGCCTGTGACGGGCGCGCGCCCTCGGGCGTCCGCCGGGCCAGCTCCTCGCGGAACCGGCTGGTCATGAGCAGCGAGTAGTCCACCCCGAGCCCGAGCCCAAGGAGCGTCGCGAGGTTGAGGACGAAGACGCTCATCGGGGTGACGCTCGCGAGGAGGAAGACGATCGCGAGGCTGACAATGACCGCGGCGCCCCCCACGACGAGCGGGACGCCGGCCGCGACGACGGACCCGAAGACGAGGAGCAGCGCGAGGGCCGCGAGCGGCAGGCTGACCAGCTCGCTCCGGCGCAGGTCCGCCTCGGAGACCTCCTGGATGTCGCCGTAGAACGCCGGCCCTCCGGCGAGGGCGACCGTCATGCCCGGCTGCTGGACGAGCGCAGCCTCGATCCCGGGCAGCGCGTCCGGCGAGACATCGGGCTGGAGGTCGAGGAACACGACGTCGTAGGCGGTGTGGCCGGTCGAGGAGACCTGCCGCGGCGCGTACAGGTGCGAGGTCACTCGCACGACATGCGGCGCCGATGCGACGGTCGCCGACGCCAGGTATGCGGCGCGCTCGAACTCGAGCGTTCCCGCGTGAAGGGTCGGGGAGTCGTACACGATGACGAGCGCGGACGGGGGCACGCCCAGCTCGTCCACCAGCTGGGCGCGGGCCCGGGCGGAAGGCAGGTCCTCCAGCGAAAACCCGCCGGCGCGCAGCACGCCCGACGCGCGCGGCGCGAGCGGGATCGCGATGAGGACGACCAC
>JBAWVU010000312.1:0-3642 GCA_037147135.1 Chloroflexota bacterium | reverse complement strand
GGCTTCCTCCAGGTGAACCAGCAACCGCTGCTCGACCTCGCGGCCCAGATCGGCGCGCCGTCGCCCTGAGGCGAGGCTCGCCTGGGCGTGCGATGGCCTCATCATCCCGTTCGCCGTCGGCGTCGTCGCCGTGCTCTACCGCGGCGAGGCGCGGGCGACCGCCCTGGGGATCCTCTTCGGGGTCTTCGGCGCCGCGACGATGGTGGCGCCCGCTTTCGTGAGCGTCTTCGGTCCCGGCGGGCCGGAGATCCAGGCATTCGCCCTCTGCGCCGCGGCCGCGCTTCTCGGCGTCTGGGCCACCCGCCGCTGGCTCCCGGACCTGCCCGGGGCCCTGCCGTACCAGCGACTGCTCATCGCCACGACGGCCCTGTGGGCGTTCGGCGTCTTCGCCGCGGTCGACGGGCTGGTGCAGGCCGAGCCGTGGCTCGTCCTCTCGGCGGCATCTTCATCGTCGCCGGGCTCGGAGCGCGGCGGATCGCGCGACGGCCGCCCGAGGAGGGCATCCGGGTCCGACAGGGCGGCGCCGCGCTCGCGGCCGGCGTCGTCATCGGCTTCTCACAGGCCGTCCCGATGCTCGCCCTGCCCGCGTTCTTCACTGCCGTCCAGGGGATCGATGGGTTCTTCGCGAACTTCCTGCTCGCCCCCTTCGTCGTCGCGGTGTTCGTGGCCGGCCCGGCGTCCGGCTGGCTCCTCGCGAGGTACTCGCCGCGCGTCCTCATCATCGGCGGCGTGCTTGCGATCGCCGCCGGCGACCGCGGCAGCCCTCAACGAAGCGGCGATCGGGGTCGGCGGCCGGCTCGGCACGACGCTGGTCGTCCTCGCACGCTCGGGTGCCCTCGGAGCCGATCGGCCGGAGGTGTCATCCCTCCAGCTGACTCTCAAGGTGGCCGCTGTCGTCGGTGTGGTCGGTGGGATCCTCGTGTTCGCGCTCCTCGGGCCGGACGACCCGGTCCGGACCGTCTGGGACCTCCGCGACGAACGAGCAGCCCCCGGGTAGGCGCGACCGCCACCGGCCGCGGGCCAGCCGCCGGCCCGGTCGAGGCAGCGTGCGCCCGGTTGCCAGCTCGCGTCCACTACCAGATCTTCGCCCGCAGGTCGCCCGCTCGGACCATCGGCGCGTCGTCCGGGATCCCGAACGCCACCGCGAACGAGGGGGTGTTCGAGAGCGGACCGTTCACCCGGTGCTGCGACGGCGAGTGGGTGTCGACGTTGGCGAGCATCCGGGCCGCCGCGTCCGTGTAGCCCATGCGCCACATCGTCGCGTAGGCGAGGAAGAAGCGCTGGTCGGGGGTGAGCCCGTCGATCGCGGGGGCGTCGTCGCCGATCGCCTCGTGCATCGCGTCGAGCGAGATCGCGATCCCGCCGAGGTCGGCGATGTTCTCCCCGAGCGTCAGCTTCCCGTTCACGTGGACGTCGTCGGCGATGGCGTAGCCGTCGAACTGCTCGACGACGACGTTCGCCCGCCGCTCGAACTCGGTCCGGTCCTCCTGCGTCCACCAGTCACGCAGCGCACCTGAGGCATCGAAGCGGGACCCCGTGTCGTCGAAGCCGTGCGTGATCTCGTGCCCGATGACCGTCCCGATCCCGCCGTAGTTCACGGCGGCGTCGGCGTCGGCGTAGAAGAATGGCGGCTGGAGGATGCCGGCGGGGAACACGATCTCGTTGCGGAGCGGATGGTAGTAGGCGTTGACGACGTGGGCAGGCATGGCCCATTCGGCCTCGTCCATCGGCGTGCCGAGCCGGGCGAGCTGGCGGCGCATCTCGAAGGCGGAGGCCTTGAGGCGGTTGCCCACGAAGCTCGACTGGTCTAGCTCCAGGCTGGAGTAGTCGCGCCACTCGTTCGGGTAGCCGCCCCGCCCGCCGGAGCACGGCGAGCAGGTCCGCCATCGTGATGATGTCGCGTCCGGCGGCGAGGGCAAGGCCCCCGGCGTCCGCGCAGACGGCCTTGATCTCCGCGGGGGTCCAGCCGCCGGAGAGGTCGGCGAGCCGGCGGTACGCGATCCGCGCGGCGAGCGGGCACCCCACGAGGAAGTGCCTGAACAGGAGCTCCCGCTCGTCGCGCCCGGGGTACGGGAGCTCGATCACGTGGCCCAGGCGTCCGGCACGGGTGATCGCGGGGTCCAGATCCCACTCCGGGCGCGAGCTCGCGGCGACGACGAGGAGGCCGTCGGCGCTCTCGAGGCCGTCGAGGGCAGCGAGCAGGGCGGCGAGCGTCCGGTTCTGCGCCGGGCTCGCCTCGCTGCGCTCGCCCGCGATGAGGTCCAGCTCGTCGATGATGACGACCGCCCGGCCCCCGGCGTGGCGGCGACGGAGGCCGGCGAACATCCCGCGGACGGTCGCGCTGTCGAGCTCATCGGCGACCACCGAGTAGGTGGCCACGCCATCGCCGAGGCGGCCGGCCAGGTAGCGCGCGCTCGCGGTCTTCCCGCTGCCGGGCGCCCCGTGGAGGAGGATGCCCCGGGGGACCTCCGCCCCCATCGCCGCGGTCCGCACGGGGTCCGCGAGGCGGGCGACGACGCTCGCGATCTCGGCCTCGACGAACCCGATCCCGACGAGGGTCTGGGGGGCGAGGGCGGACGGATCGACGCGGTGCTCGTCGAGCCAGGCGTCCGTGACGGCGGCCATCAGCGGGCCTCCCCCTTGTCCCCGGTCGGGACGGGCTCGGCCGCGCCGTCGGCGCCCGCGTCCCCGGGCTCCTCATCGGCCGCCGCAGCCGTGGCTCGACGGGTTCAAGCCCGGGAAGGCCACGATCAGCCAGTTCGTCGCGATGCCCCTCGGTCAGGGCGTGACCGTTGAGGCCCAGCTCACCGGGGGCGAGTCGATCGGCGGCCTGCAGTTCCTCGTCGCAGGTCCGGTGCCAGGGGTCTTCCCGACGACGCCGCCGCGCCCGCGATGGTCGCCGAGATGGCGATGCCCGCGAAGGCCTCGGCGCCAGCGGCACGATGACGCAGAAGGTCCACCCCGACGATCACGGCGCGAAGACGTGGCACGCGATGCACGCGGCGCGGGGCGGCCGACCCGGCGACCTGGCAGC
Organism: Chloroflexota bacterium; assembly: GCA_037147135.1. Lineage (GTDB taxonomy): Bacteria > Chloroflexota > Limnocylindria > Limnocylindrales > CSP1-4 > CAIYQJ01. The sequence continues at coordinate 608 of JBAWVU010000312.1, read as the reverse complement.
GGGACTGGCCATCTGTGCAGCGGTGCTCGCCACCCGGGCGGGCAGCACCGATCCGGCATGGGAGAGCCTCGCAGTCCGGGAGGCCCAGCTCGGCGGACATCTGGCGCGCCTCGCCAACCCGACCGTCCGGCGCCATCACCCCACGAACCCGAGGCGCCCGCCCCGGCCGCCGCGCTTCCTCCGACCGGCATAGCGGCCGGCCGCAGTCCGATCCGGGCCACCGAAGACGCTGCGCGGGCGGCGACCTCGAGATGGGTTCTGGCCATGACCGACCCCGAGCGCATCACCGAGAGCGGCATCGACGCCGCGCGCCCCGGGCGCCGCGACACGGACGAGGAGGATCGTCCTGTGACCCGGCGCGATCGACTCGCCGCGGCGCTGCACGACGCGCAGATCGAGTGCCCCACGAACCACGGGGCTGGCGACAGCGGGAGCGCCCACCAGAAGGACGCCGACCACCTGCTACTCCAGGGACCCTGTGATGTGCCCCTCGCCACCGTCCGACCGGGCCCGGGCCGGCTGGGTGCCGCGGCGTCGCCCGGCCCCGCGGCCCCGCCCTCGTCGCCGGCCCTGTCAGCGGTCCCGCGGCGAGACCTGCGGCTTCGTGT
>JBAWVU010000311.1:0-3664 GCA_037147135.1 Chloroflexota bacterium | reverse complement strand
GCACCCTCACGAACCTCTACAACGCCCGTCCCACGTGGCTCGCGAACGCCCACGCCACTCTGGACGCTGCCGTCCTCGATGCCTACGGCTGGTCCGCGGACCTCCCCGACGCCGAGATCCTCGAGCGCCTCCTCGACCTCAACCTGGAGCGCGCGGCCGCCGAACGCGAGGCCGCCACGCCGGGCGCTCGTGGGCCGCGGGCCACGGACGCCGTCGCCACCGAACCCCCGGCCGCGGAGCCGCAGCCCGCCGAGCCGCCGGCCCTCCCCAAGGCCGCCGAGGATCTCGCCCCGTACGACTGATGAGGTGGCGCAGCGACGGATCGACGAGATGGCCCGGCAGTTCATGCTCGACACGGACGTCACGGACATCCTCGCCGACGACCCGACGATTGGCAGGCCTGGCCTGGCCGCGCGCGCGAGGGCCGTGGGTGCGGCGCCGTCTTGATCCCGACGGCCGGCGTGGTGTGGGACGTCTCAGGGTGGGATATGGCCACATGCGCGACCGAGGAGACCGCCGGTGGGGTCGACGGCCACCGCGGCGGCGGCTTCCGACAAAAGCGGGACACCCTGATCGCATCCACCGCATCGGCGTCGGGCGCGATCCTCGTGACCGCCGAGACGCGGACCGACGCGTTCACCCGGGGCTCTCCCGGCCTGGTCGTGTGGTCGCCTGACGATCTCGTCGGCTTCTTGCTCTCGGTCGACGTGGGACCCGGCTCCAGGTGATCGGGCGGTGATCACTGCGGTGCAGGATCTACCGGCGACCGCGGACGCCGCGCGGCGGGATGGGATCAGGATCGCGACGAGCACCGCACCATGCCGCGCCCCTCGGTCCGCGGGGCATCAAGAGTCCACGACCGTAGCCTCTGTGCTACAGTTGACGTAGCTTCTGTGCTACGGAGGATCCCATGCTCGACACGTCTCACCACCGCGCGCGGGTGGACGCGGATCTCGAGGACCCCGAGTTCCGCGCCGAGTACGAGCGCGCCCGAGCGGAGCTCGCGCAGGTGAACGAGCTGGTACGGACTCTGGACCAGCTCCGCATCGAGGCCGGGTTGTCGAAGGCCGAGCTGGCACGACATGCCGACCGGAACGACGCGGCGATCCGTCGCCTGTTCACGGCAGAGTCGAACCCGGAGCTGCGGACGATCGTCGCGCTCGCCACGGTCCTCGGCGCCGAGATCCGCGTGGTGCCCGGGCGCAGACGCCGCACGCCGCGCCGCCGCGCCGCCGCGCCGTCACGATCGACGCCCGCGACCGCGTAGGTGGCTCGGCGATCCCCGCCGACCGAGCCCTGGGACGTCATCTACTACCGCACATCCGATGGCCTCGTTCCGGCCGATCTCTTCCTGGATGCGTGCCCCGCGAAGGTGCGCGCCCGGATCCTCGCGGTCGTCGACGACGTCGCGGGATCGCCTCCGCCGCGGTTCTCCGGTGGTGGGCGATGGGAGGTGATGCGCGGCTCCATGGCGGGCATCTTCGAGATCCGCGCGACGGGCCCGCGGCGCGAGCAGTTCCGCCTCTTCTGCATCCTCGAGAACGGCGGCGCCGACGACCTGCTGCGGCGCGGTCTCTCCCGACCCGCGATCGCGGTGATCACCGGCTTGCGGAAGCCATGGATGACGACCTTCACGGACGCCGAATACCGCGCAGTTCGGGCGTTCGCAGAAGACCATCGGCGCAACCATCCCCGGCGGATCGCCGAGTAGCGCCCTTCACCAGGCTGGCGGGGGGGCCCTCGCGAAGCGCACCCTCACGAACCTCTACAACCAGCGTCCCACGTGGCTCGCGAATGCCCACGCGACCCTCGACGCCGTCGCCACCGGACCCCCGGCCGCGGAGCCGCAGCCCGTCGAGCCGCCGGCCCTCCCCATGGCCGCCGAGGACCCCGCCCCTGCGACTGAGGCTCGCCGTCAGGGCGAACGAGACCGGTATGTTCGCGCGGACTCGTGACGAGGCGCTCGAGCCGGGGCGCGACGAGGACAGGATCGTGGATCGCCGCGTCGCTCGACTCGGCCTGGAAGCCACCCTTGATCTCGGCCACGCCACCGCCATCGGCATCCTGGATCCCGACGTCCAGATCGGGAGGCCGGCCCTGCCGGATCAGGAGCCCGTCCCGGGCCCGTGCGACCTCGGCGAAGAATACCGGGGCGATGTCCCTGCGATCACGTCTTGGCGAGGTGACCCGCAGTCCGGCTCGCGTCGGCGGCGGTGCCTGCAGGCTCCGTCCAGTCCGCGCGCGCGGTGATCTCCGCAGATGAGGGCGGCGCCTCGTCGACGAGACGCAGCTCTACCGCCGGATCGTCCACGCCGGCCTCGAGCACCGCCTCACGCGACAGGATCTCGAGCTCCCTCAGTGACGGGGCTGCGACGGTCAGGCCGGGGATGTCCGCGGTATCCGCCCACCACACCATCGAACCGGAATCGGCCGTGTCCAGATGGACGTCCAGGTGAATCGTCATGCCGTTCTCCGTGGCCTGGAGCAACGCTCGAGCGTCAGCATCGCTGAGACCGACATCTTGTACAAGGATCTTGCGGATGATGCTGCCCGGAAGCTCCTGTCGATCATGGAAGCTGAGCCGAAGAGTGGGCCGCCCGGTCGACTCGAGCGTCTTGTGCGACCCCGATTGCCGGACGACCCGGTAGGAGAGCGGTGCACGCGTGAGAATGCGCTCAAGTCGAGGCCATCGCATCGACGGGTACCGCTCCACGGACAGGCGATGTTACGCGACGCCTACGACCGGGCCTCATCGGGCAGCCTCCTGCCGATCATCCCGCGGGGGCAGCAAGCGGCGACTCGCGATGGGCACGCAGCTCGAGACGCGCAGCGATGCAGTCCAGCACCGTGTGGTGGTCGATCGGCCCTCCGAACCTCCGAACCTCCGACGTCCGCGGCGATAGACCGAGCAGATGCTGCCGTCGCGGTGTTCCCTGCCACCGACCGCAGGACCCGGGCGGCGCCCTCCGGGTCGCGCCGGACGCCGTCGAGGCGGGTCAGATCCACCCGGCGCGTCTCGTCGAGGTAGCCACGGAGCGCGACGAGAGCCTCGTCGGGCGTGCGTTCGCGCAGGCCGGGCCAGCCGCCCACCGAGATACGCTCGGCGAGATCCGCGATCGCGAGGCCTGGATCGCGGGCACCTACGAAGTGGCGTGCCGTGCGGCTGACGAACAGCGCGTAGTCGACCGGGTCGTCGCCGGGCCGACGCCGGTGTTCGAGCTTGACCTCGTCGAGGTCCTCGACATCCCACCCGACCGCGCGTAAGACGGGCACGATCAGCGCGGCCTTCGTGTCCTGCTCGCCGATGCCCGGCCGCTGGTGCTTGGCGACCCGCTCGCGGACCGTGGCCAGCGTGACGTCGAGATCCGCCATGTCCTTCCCTCGCACGCGACGGCGAGACCGCTGCGGCGATGGCACTCGCTGGCCGCACGGTTGATCGAGCGGTGATGGCCGCGGCGCAGGCTTCGACGTCTCGCCGGCGATGTCCGCCCAGGAGCTGATCGTGCCCACCCTGCTCGTCGTGGGGCCCTACCGTTTCTTCATCTTCATGGGCGACTGCGCCGAACGGCCGCATGTCCACGTGGAGGGCGGCGGAGGCGGCGAGGCCAAGGTCTGGCTTGAGCCCTCCGTTCGCCTCGCTGCGACCAGGGGATACACTCGCGGG
>JBAWVU010000310.1:0-3674 GCA_037147135.1 Chloroflexota bacterium | reverse complement strand
CATCACCTTGGACAGGGGCCGGATCACCGATTGGCGCTTCCAGGACATCGTGGCGCTCGATTTCACGAACGACTACCCGTTCGTGAAGCCGCCGCAGGAGCTCGCGGACTACCTGCTCGGCCCGACCCAATCCTGGCAGCTCGCCGACGCGGGCTGGTCGCCGGACTTCCCGACGAGCGCACAGGATGCCCTTCGGCTCTACACGAACGAGTCGGGTGACGCGGACATCGACGGCGTCCTCGGGATCACGACGTACACGATCGACGAGCTGTTGACGGTGACGGGGCCTGTCACCGTCCCCGACTACGACGTGACCATCGCGCCAGGGGAGACGACGCTCAAGGTCCTGCAGCTGACCCGGGACCCGACGCCCGGCGTGGACCGGAAGGCGTTCCTGTCGGCATTCGCGGATCGGCTCATCGCCTCGCTCCTCGCCCTGCCGCCCGAGCAGTGGGGCGACCTCCTCGGCTCGGCGGATTCGTTCGTCAACGGACACCTGCTGCTTGCCTGGTTCCCGGACGACGCGGACCAGGGGCTCGTCGCGCAGGGCGGCTTCGACGGCGCCGTCCGCCGGGATCCGGGTGACTACCTCTACCCGGTCGAGGCGAACGTGGCACCTGCCACGAAGCTCAACCTCGTGACCGCGAGGACGCTGGAGCTGGCCGTGGAGATCGACGCCGTGGGGAACGCCCGGGACACGCTGACGGTGACCTGGGACAACCAGGTCGAGCAGCCCGAAGGGGCCGTGTATCGCGAGATGGTCAACGTCGGGCATCACATCCTCGGGATGTACTTCCGGGCCCTCGTCCCGGAACGGAGCCGCGTCGAGGCGGTCTCCGGGGGAGGGCTCACACCGGTGAATGCCCCGGCCGTCGTGGAGGACGAGGCCGGTCGGACCGCGATCGGGACCTATCTCGGCATCCCGCCGGGCCAGGCGAGCCTTCGCTACACATGGACGAGCCCGTACGCCGCCGACGCCGGCGCTGCCGGCGGGACCTACCGGCTCACCATCCAGGCGCAGCCCGGCATGCTCCCGGGGCCGCTCGCACTCACGATCCGCGTGCCGGACGGCTACCGGATCACGGCGGCCAGCCCGGGGCTCGCGGTGAGCGGCGCAGCGGCGACCATGACGGTCACGTTCGATCGTGACATCGTGATCGGCGTGCAGTACGGGCGGTGAGTCGCGCCGGGCGTTGACCTCGGAGAGCAGCGGCCTTGTGACCTCTTGCCCTCAAAGCCACCCGCTATCCTGTGGGCGGCCAGCAAGAACCCGCAGCTTGCCGAGGGGGGAACACCTGCGTGGGAACGACGCTACCCACCGGCCGGTGCCGAGGCCTCGGTACGCGTGGGCCGCGCTGCCGGAGGATCGCTCGACGGGCGATCGGCGAGGGCGCGTGACAACCCGGTTCGACGCAGCCGCTGCTACGGTCTCGGCCCCATCGCCTTCGTCGACGCCGGCCCCCGAGTTGCGGTACTTCGTCGCGCGCCCCGACCCGCGGTCCGACGCGGTCCTCGCCTTCCTGTTCGAGACGATCGGCGTACGGGGGATGCCGTGCGACCCACCGGCGCTGTGGGATGGTCCACACGTGGTGTACGGGCACGCTGCCCCCGCGCGCCCCAGCGGCATCTCGATCCCGGAGCGCCCCGATGATCTCCTCTGGCCCGACGTCATCGCGGCGCATGAGGCCGCGCCGCTCGGCGGCGACGTCCCGTTCGACATCATCTCCGCCATCGGCTCGTTCTTGCGCGACGACGTTCATCGCGACGCCGATCCGGAAGGGCTCGACGACCACGGCCGCCTGACCTATGCGGCGAGCTGGCCGGCAAAGGTCGGCCTCGGCGATCTCCCGATCGTGAATGCGTACGTCGCGTACTTCGAGCGACTGGTCCGCGGGCGCCTGGGCCTGGAGGGCCGTCCGCGCTGGCCCGAGGGACGCCGAGCGGCCATCGGGCTGTCGCATGACGTCGACCAACCGGACAAGTACGCGATGCTGGAGTGCCTCCTCCGACCATGGCGTCTGCGTGGCCGTCCGCGCTCCGCGATCCGGTGGACCGCCGAGCTCGCACGGGCGCGGCTGCGGGATCGCGCACCGCGGGACTGGTGGCTCTTCGACGAGGTCATGGATTCGGAGGCCCGACGGGGTCTCAGCTCCACGTTCTTCTTCGCCCCCACGACGTTCCACTCCACCCGCGGCACGCGGCTCGACGTCGCCTACGATGTGTCTGCCGCGCGGTTCCGACCGGTGTTCCGGGCCATGCGCGAAGGTGGTTTCGAGGTGGCCATGCACGCCGGCTACCGGGCACACGAGCACGCGCGCTGGCTGATCGCCGAGCGGCGCCGCCTGAGCGACGCAGCCGGAAGCGAGATCCGGGGCATCCGGCACCACTACTGGCACCTGGGGCCTGACATCGAGGCAACGCTGCGTTCGCATGAGCAGGCTGGGTTCGCGTACGACAGCTCGCTCGCGTTCAACGATCACCTCGGCTTCCGGAGGAGCGTGGCGCTCCCCTTCCACCCGTTCGACCCGGTGTTGCACCGCCCCCTCCGTACACTGCAGCTACCGTCGTTCTGCATGGACGGCAACCTGTTCCATGCGTCCACTGATGTCGATCCGGCAGTCGCGGCGGTCAGCGACATGATCGAGCGGATCGTCGACGGGGGCGGGATCGGCACCATCGACTGGCACATCCAGACTTCCTACCCCGGCAACCGGGAGTTCCGCGTGTGGGCCGTTGCGTACCAGGCGATCCTCGACATGCTCGCCGGACGGCAGGACATCTGGGTGACCGACCTCGGAGCCATCGAGCGGTGGGTGTCCTGTCGCGCCGCCGCCCTTGTTGCCCGCTGACGGATGGCTCCGTGACAAAGACACGGTCCGCGGCGACGTCAGGCGCTCGCCGGGTGCTCATGATCCTGTACGAGTTCCCGCCACTCGGCGGGATCGGCATGTCCCGGAACGTCCGGAACGTCCAGCACCTGCCGCGTCATGGCTGGACCCCCGTGGTGATCACGCCGCGGGACGCGAGCACCAGCCGGGTCGACGCGGACAGCCTGCGGCTGGTGCCGGACGGCGTCGCGATCGTCCGGACGAGGCTCGTCGGCCCTCGGGAGCTGCATCGCGCTGCCGCGGTGGCCAAGGCGGCGTCGGGTCGAGCCCGTCGCGTGGCGATTGCGCTCGGACTTGGGTCGGGAGCTCCGCCGCCCCGGCGGGGAGAGGCCGAGGGAACAGCTTGCCCGGACGAGGCGGAGGCGCTCGACCGACACGCCGCGCCTGACCTCCCGTCACGGATCCGTCGCTTCCTGTTCTTCCCGGACGAGGCCGTTGGATGGGTGCCCTTCGCCATCGCGGGCGCCATGGCCGCGCGGCGCCCGATCCCCTGCGACGCGATCTTCTCCACGTCACACCCGGTCAGCGCCCATCTCGTGGCGGGGGTCGCGAAGTGCCTCACAGGCCTCCCGTGGGTCGCCGAGCTGCGCGACCCGTGGCTGGGTAACCGGCTGACCGAATCGGTCTACGGGGCGCGTCCCTGGCTCCACCGGCGACTCCAGTTCAAGATCGAGCGCTGGATCGCCCGCTCTGCCGACGAGCTGGTCTGCGTCACCCCGTCGCTTGCGCGGATGTATCAACGGCGCTATCCCGCTGCGACGATCACGGTGATCCCCAACGGCTACG
>JBAWVU010000309.1:0-3674 GCA_037147135.1 Chloroflexota bacterium | reverse complement strand
GGAAGAACCAGCGCTTCTTCGACATCAACTTATCCACGGTTCGCCTCCGCTGCTGCAGCGGCGCCGGTGAGGTCGCCAGGTGCGATCCCGTAGAGATACGGCGAGGCGAAGCGTCGACGCGCGATCACGGCGCGCAGGATGAAACGCGTCACGGTGATCGCAGTGAACATTGAGCAGAGCACGCCGATGATCAGCACGAGGGCGAACCCCTTGATCGTCGATGATCCGAAGTAGAAGAGGATGAAGGCGGTGATCAGCGACGAGACGTTTGAGTCGAGGATGGAGTTCCACGCGCGCGCGAACCCCGCTTCGATCGCCGGGCCGACCCCCTTGCCGATGCGTAGCTCCTCTTTCGATCGCTCGAAGATGAGGATGTTCGCGTCGACCGCCATGCCCACCGAGAGGACGAAGCCCGCGATGCCGGCGAGGGTGAGCGTCACCGGGATGAGCCGGAAGATCGCCAGGACGACGAGCGCGTAGTAGACGAGCGCGAAGTCCGCGATGGCCCCGGGGAGGCGGTACAGGATGAGCATGAACATGAGGATGATGAGGATCCCGACCGCGCCGCCGAGCAGGGCGGCGTCGAGGGAGAAGCCGGCGAGCGATGAGCTGATCGCCCGGATCGAGATCTCCTGGATCGGGTACGGCAGCGAGCCGTAGCGGAGGATCGTCACGAGGTTGTTCATCTCGGCGGCCGAGAACCCGCCACCGCTGCCGCCGGTGATGATCCCCGAGCCACCGGTGATGGGGCTCTGGATGTACGGCGCGGAGACGACCGTGCCGTCGAGGACGATCGCGAAGAAGTTGCCGACATTCGCCGTCGTGTAGTCGGCGAAGAGCTTCGACCCCTGGTCCTTGAGGCTGAACTGCACGGCGCGGCCACCGCTCGAGTCGGTGCCCGGGTTCGCGCTCTGGATCTGGTCACCGCTGAAGAGGGGCGCGATCTCCGGGGATGGGAGGGGCTGGTTCTGGGCCGCCTGCTCGGGTCCCGGGTTCGTGTTCGAGCCGAACCGGTCGGTCGGGAGCGGGACGAAGTCCAGCCGCCCGGTCGCCCCGATGAGCTTGCGGATGGAGTCGGGGTCGCTCACGCCGGGGATCTCGACGACGATCCGGTCGCTGCCCTGGGTCTGGACGAGCGGCTCCGAGACGCCGGTGGCGTTGACGCGGCGCTCGACGATGTCCCGGATCGTGTTGAGGTCGCCCGACGTGGGCGTCTTCCCGCCGGCAGGCAGCGCCTGGTACTCGACGCGGAGGCCGCCCGAGAGGTCGAGGCCGAGCTTGGTCTCGACCGTGCGCGTCCCGCCGTCGGGATTCCCGATCTCCGGCAGCTTTAGGCCGGGCCAGAAGTCGATGACGAGCGCGAGGACGCCGATGATGACGATGAGGACGGGAACGAAACGACGCATCGGGGCGGGATGCTACACCATCGGCGCCCGCCCCGTCCGGAGCGCCGTCCGGGACCTCGGGAGGAGCACCGTCCGTGGAACCGTCCGCGGCGCGGTCCGGGACCGATCGGCCGGTGGACGCGGGCCTACTCCGCGAGGCCGGCAAGGACCCGCTCGGCAAGCCCCCGGCCGATCCCCGGGACCGCCGCGACCTCCTCGACCGACGCCTCACGGATCCGCTTCACCGAGCCGAATGCCCGCAGCAGCGCGCGCTTCCGAGCCGGTCCCACGCCCGGGAGCTCGTCGAGCGCCGAGCGGATCGCCCGCTTCGATCGAAGGTCGCGGTGATACGTGATCGCGAACCGGTGTGCCTCGTCGCGCAGGCGCTGGACGAGGTAGAGCGCGGGTGAGGACGCCGGGAGCACGACCGGCTCCGGGCGGCCCGGGAGGAAGAGCTCCTCGCGCTCCTTCGCGAGCCCGACGAACGGGATGTCGGCGGTCCCGGCATCGCTCGCCGCCTCCAGCGCGGCGCCGACCTGGCCTCTCCCGCCGTCGATGACGACGAGATCGGGCAGGCTCCAGCGGACATCCTCGACGCTCCCCTCCTCTCCCGACGTCACGCGCCGGAAGCGGCGGCGCATGACTTCGGCATGGCTCGCGAAGTCGTCCTGCCCGACGACGCTCCGGATCCGGAACCGGCGGTACTGCGAGGTGACCGGCCGTCCCTCCTCGAAGACGACCATGCTCCCGACCGTGTCGCGCCCCTGGATCGTGCTGATGTCGTAGCACTCGATCCGCATCGGGGGCCCGGCCAGCCCGAGCGCGACGGCCAGCTCCTCGAGCGCCCCGAGCGTCTTGCCCTCGTCGGCCAGCCAGCGCGCCGCCTCCCGGTCGAGCGTTTCGGCGGCGTTCCGCGCCGCGAGCTCCACGAGCTCGCGCTTCCCGCCGCGGACCGGAACGTGCAGGCGGACGCGCCGCCCGCCTCGCCGGTCGGCGAGGAACTCCGCGAGCCCGTCCGCGTCGGGCAGCACGAGCGGGACGAGCACGGCCCGCGGGACGATCGCCGCACGGAGGTAGTACTGCTGGAGGAACCCCCCGAGCACCTCGGCGTCGGTCGAATCGCGCGGGGCGTCGAGCAGGAAGACGTCGCGGCCCACGAGCTTCCCGTCGCGGACCGCGAAGAGCTGGACGGCCGCCTGCGTGTCCCGCCGGGCGAGTCCGAGCACGTCCTCGTCGGTATGGGCGTGGGCGGCCATCTTCTGGGATTCCATCGTCCGCTCGATCGCGCGGAGCTTGTCGCGGAGGACCGCAGCCCGCTCGTACTCGAGCGCGGCGGATGCCGCGTCCATCTCCAGGCGGACCTGTCGCGCGACCGCGTCCTGCCGGCCCTCGAGGAAGAGCTCTACCTGGGCGATGTCGGACCGGTAGTCGGCCTTCGCGACCGCCTCGATGCACGGCCCCTGGCAGCGCTTGATGTGGTAGAGGAGGCACGGCCGCGGGAGCGCGCGCTCGCCTTCGCGTATGTCGAGCGTGCACGTGCGGAACCGGAAGAGGCGACGGATGAGGTCCATCGCCTCGTCGACACTCGTGGCCGACGCGTACGGCCCGAAGTAGCGGCTCCCGTCGTCGGGGAGCTTGCGCGTGCGCTCGACCCGCGGGAAGTCGTCGGCGAGCGTCATGCGGATGTACGGGTAGCTCTTGTCGTCCTTGAGCCGGACGTTGTAGCGCGGCCGGTACCGCTTGATGAGGTTCGCTTCGAGCAGCAGCGCCTCGCTGACCGAGTCCGTCAGCGTCCACTCCACGTCCGCGACCCGGTCGATCGCGGACCGGATGCGGTGGGTCTCCGCAGTGGACTGCCGCTGCCAGTAGCTGCGGACGCGCGAACGGAGGTCCTGCGCCTTGCCGACGTAGAGCACTTCGTCCCGCGTGCCGCGGAGGAGGTAGACCCCGGGGCGCGCGGGCAGCCGCCCGAGGGTGGCCTGGAGCCTGCGATCCATCGGCCGATGCTACGACGCGACGAGGCCGGACGCGTCGGACGCGCAGGGTCGCGGGCGCGCCGAGGCGCGGGTGCGGACGGGTTCGAGCCGAAGCGGCGGGGCTACTTCTTCGGGACGATGATGCTCTGGCCGATGTGGATCAGGGAGGCATCCTTGATCTTCGGGTTGAGCTTCAGCAGGGCCTTGAGCGTGATGCCGTACTTGAACGCGATCCCCGACAGCGTGTCGCCCTTCTTGACCTTGTAGATCGTCGTGGCGGACGGCTTCTCCGTGGCCCCCGGTTCCACCGATG
>JBAWVU010000308.1:0-3685 GCA_037147135.1 Chloroflexota bacterium | reverse complement strand
CGTCCCCGCCGACGACGACGACGATCGGCGCTCGACGTGCGACGGCCGCGCCGAGCGCCGCCTCCACCGAGGCGCGGTCCCCGTCCGCCCACTCGAGCTCCGCCCCGGTCCGGGCACGGACCGCCGCGCGGACATCGAGCTCGATCGTCGCGCGTCGCGCGTCGCTCCGGAGGATCTTGCTCCCCGGGTGCACGACGGCGAGCGCGAGCGGCGGTTCATCCATGCCGGACACGGTAGCCGGTGGCCGGCCGGGCCGCGCGGTCGGATCCGGGCCGGGCACCGGGTCGCGCGATGCGCTCCGCATCGGATATCGCTCCGCATCGGATATCCTTGTTCCGACAAGTGACATGGCGCCGACCGAGCGCCGATGCGCCGTCGCCGCGGTCCCTCGCCCATCCCGCGAGGTCTCGCACCGCGCCGGTGCCCCAGGAGACCAGACCACCCGTGCCATTCGACCACCTCGGCCTCTCCGCCGAGATCCTCCGCGCCGTGGCGGAGGAGGGGTACGAGACCCCGACCCCCGTGCAGGAGCAGGGGATCCCGATCGTCCTCGCCGGCCGCGACCTCCTCGCCGGCGCACAGACCGGTACCGGCAAGACTGCCGCGTTCGTCCTGCCGATCCTCGAGCTCCTCATGCCGCTCGCGAACGCGAGCTTCTCGCCGGCACGCCACCCCGTGCGCGCCCTCATCCTCACGCCGACCCGCGAGCTCGCGATGCAGATCGCCGGATCGGTACGGGCGTACGGCCGGCACGTCCCGCTGCGCTCGACCCTCGTGTACGGCGGCGTCCCCGTGGATCCGCAGATCAAGGAGTGCCGCGAGGGCATCGAGATCCTCGTCGCCACGCCAGGACGCCTCCTCGACCTCGTCGGGCAGCGCGCCGTGAACCTCGGGCAGGTGCAGATCTTCGTGCTCGACGAGGCCGACCGGATGCTCGACATGGGGTTCATCCCCGACATCCGGCGGATCATGGAGCTGATCCCGGCAAAGCGCCAGAACCTGCTGTTCAGCGCGACGCTCAGCGACGACGTCCGGCGGCTCTCTTCGGACTTCCTCCACGACCCGGAGACCGTCCAGGTCGCCGCGCGCAACACCCCGATCGAGACGATCTCGCAGCTCCTCTACCCGGTCGACCGCGACCGCAAGACCGACCTGCTCATCCATCTCATCCGGAAGAACGACTGGCGCCAGATCCTCGTGTTCACGAGGACGAAGATCGCCGCGAGCCGTCTCGCACGCGAGCTCGACCGGGCGGGGATCGCCGCCGTTCCGATCCACAGCGACCGGACCCAGTCCGAACGGACGAAGGCGCTCGCCGACTTCAGGGCGGGCGAGATCGACGTGCTCGTCGCGACCGACGTCGCGTCGCGTGGCCTCGACATCGAGGAGCTGCCGCTCGTCGTCAACTACGAGCTGCCGCTCGTCGCCGAGGACTACATCCACCGGATCGGCCGGACGGGCCGGGCCGGGCTGGAGGGCGACGCGATCAGCCTCGCCTGCGTCGACGAGGTCGACCTGCTCCGGGGGATCCAGCGGCTCCTGAAGCTGGCGATCCCGTGGAAGGTGGAGCCGGGCTTCGTGCCGGACCGCAACGTGGAGCCGCGGCCGATCTCCGGGCGGTCGTCGCCCGGAGCATCCGTCCGCGACGCACGCGAGACGCGCGCCCGCGAGGGCATGGGCCGCCGCCCAGGGTTGCACCCGCGCGGGCCGTCCGGCGGGCAGCACGTGGCGGCGCGCGGGCGCTAGCCTCCCGGACCGGCGCCCCTGGCGGGGCGGCACCCACGGAGTCGGGACCATCGGCACGGGTCGACGCGTTGGAGTGCGCCGCTTCGGGACGGACGGCACTAGCCGCGGCATGGCGTAGTCGGGTCTTCTCGGGCCATCGCGTCCCCGCGTCCCTGCGTCCCTGCGTCCCACGTCAAACGACGACTCAGATCCGGGGTGAGGGCCCCGGCCGAGGGAGGATGAGGATGGCCGGCACGACGATGGATCGGGCTGCCCCCGGTCGCAAGGGGCTCAAGGCGGACGCGGTCGGCTTCGCCAACGGGGTCGTCATCGGGGTCGCCTCCACGGCCCCTGCCTACAGCCTCGCGGCCTCCCTTGGCATCGTCGTCGTCGCGGTCGGCCTCCAGTCGCCCGCGATCATGCTCCTCGCCTTCCTGCCGATGGGCGCGATCGCCGCCGCCTACTACTACCTCAACCGGGTCGACCCGGACTGCGGCACGAGCTTCACGTGGGTGACCCGTGCGATGGGCCCGTGGCTCGGGTGGCTCACGGGCTGGGCGATCATCGTCGCGGACGTCATCGTCATGGCGAACCTCGCCGAGATCGCCGCGGTGTACACGTTCCTCCTCTTCGGCATCGACACGTACTCGATGGCGGACCCCGTCTTCACCTTCACGCTGGGCGACTTCACGATCCTCGTGACGGTCGGCGACGCGATCATCATGGTGGCCGGCGCGCTGTGGATCGCCGCCATGACGTGGATCAGCTACATCGGCATCGAGCTGTCCGCCCGCGTCCAGTTCGTGCTCCTCGCGGTCGAGATGGTGACGCTCGCGCTCTTCACGGTCGTCGCGCTCGCCGCGGTGTACGGCCTCACGGGGGCCGTGCCGGAAGGCTCGGTCCAGCCATCGCTCGACTGGCTCAACCCGTTCGCGATCGTCGCGCAGGACGCTCCGGACGCGGGCTTCAGCTACACGGCCCTGGCGGCCGGCCTCGTCGCCGCGATCTTCATCTACTGGGGCTGGGACAGCACGGTCAGCGTGAACGAGGAGAGCAAGGACCCGTACCGGGGACCGGGCAAGGCCGCTCTCGTCTCGACCGTCGTCCTCCTCCTCACGTTCGTCCTCGTGTCGATCGCCGCGCAGGCCTTCCACGGCCCGCAGTTCCTCGCGGACGCCGCGGAGAGCGAGGACGTGCTCGGCGCGCTCGGGAAGGACGTCCTGGGCGACCCGCTCTACCTGCTCCTCATCGCGTCGATCCTCACGTCGGCGGCGGCGTCAACGCTGACCACGATCCTCCCGACGGCACGGACCGCCCTCTCGATGGCGGACCACGACGCGATCCCGAAGTACTGGGGTAGGACACATCCGCGCTTCCTCTCGCCGAGCACCGCGACGATCGGAATGGGCGTCTTCTCGATCGTGTTCTACCTCGCGCTCCGGACCGTGTCGGCGAACGTGCTGTACGACGCGATCGCGGCGCTCGGGATCATGATCGCGTTCTACTACGGCCTCACGGGATTCGCGAGCGCGATCTTCTTCAGGAAGCTCCTCACGCAGAACGTCCGGCATCTGCTCTTCGTCGGCGTCATCCCGGTCCTCGGGGGCCTGGTCCTCATGTGGGCGCTCGTCCAGTCGATCATCGACCTCTCCGACCCGGCGAACACCTACACCGGCTCGTCCTGGTTCGGGTTCGGGCCGCCGGTCGTCATCGCCGCGTTCTTCACCGTCATGGGGCTCGTCCTCATGCTGGCGCAGCGCGCGTATCGGCCGGCCTTCTTCCGGCACCACCTGGAGGCGGCGCCGCGGGACGCCCTCGACATCAAGCCGCCGAGCGAGCTCGCGGACGGCCCGGGCGCGATCGCATAGTCAGGCAGGTCGGAGTCGTTGCGACCGCGGGCACTCGAGGCGACGTGCCCGCGGTCCACGCGACGGCCCGTTCGAAGGAGTCACGCATCATG
>JBAWVU010000307.1:0-3689 GCA_037147135.1 Chloroflexota bacterium | reverse complement strand
GCCGACGGGAGGGCCGCGCGCCTTCGGCTTCACGGCGGCGCCCGGCGCCGTGACCCTGACCGGCCACGTCGCGGAGCTGCACGCGGACGTCCTCGAGGCGTGGGAGATCCGTGCCCCGCGGGTCCTCGTGGGCGAGCTCGCGGTCGCCGGCCTGGGCGGCGGCGTCATCGCGGCGGTCACCGCCCGACCCGTCCCGCGAGTGCCCGCCGTCGAGCGGGATCTCGCTGCCGTCGTGGAGGAGTCCGTCGAGGCCGGCACGGTCGTCGAGGTCGCCCGCCGTGCCGCGGGAGAGCTCCTCCGTGATGTCCGGCTCTTCGACGTCTACCGCGGTGCCCCTCTCGGCCCGGACCAGAAGAGCCTCGCGATCCGGCTCACGCTGCAGTCGCCCGACGCGACGCTCACCGAAGAGGCGATCGACGCGGCCGTCGGGGCGGTGACCGGCGCGCTCACGCGCGAGGTGGGGGCCCGGATCCGGACCTGAGGTGCCCGGCCCTGGTCCGCCGTCGGTCGGCCGCAGCCCACGCGGCGGGGGCACGCGTCGCAGACGGCATCGGCGTGCGTGCCTCGCTGCTTGCCCTGGCTCGACGGGGGCTGCTACGCTGACCGCAGGTGCGATCGGCGCGCCGCTCGCTTCGCGGAGGCCTCCGTGATCGTCTTCGGCGTCCCGCTCTTCGATCTGCTGTTCGTGG
This sequence comes from Chloroflexota bacterium, assembly GCA_037147135.1. Taxonomy (GTDB): domain Bacteria; phylum Chloroflexota; class Limnocylindria; order Limnocylindrales; family CSP1-4; genus CAIYQJ01. Next base: position 3,000 of record JBAWVU010000307.1, on the reverse strand, counting down.
CGGCCCTGCTGCTCGGGTTCGTCGCGGGCTTCGTGCAGGGCGTCATCCGCCGGGCGCTCGGGATCGCGTCGCTCCTGTTCGCGTTCTTCCTCGCCGCCGCCCTCCGGACGCCGGTCGGCTCCCTGCTCGCGGCGAACTGGACCACGCTCCCGGGAGCCTACGTCGAGATGCTCGCGTTCCTCGGGCTCTTCATCGTGATCGCCATCGCGTCGACGGTCGTCATCCAGGGTTTCTACAACCGCACGCCGATCTCCGAGGAATCCGAATGGCTCGACGAGCTCATCGGCGGCGCCCTCGGGACCGGGCAGGTCATCCTCGTCGTCGGGATGTTCATCATCATCCTCGACTCCTACTACGGGCTCGCCGCATCCACGTTCGACGCCCGCGAGCTGCGGTTGCTCCGGACGATCTGGGATGCGGTGGACATGACAGCGGTGGCGTCCTTCTACCGCGACGTGCTCATCCCGATCTTCATCGGGCTGGCGGGACCGTTCATCCCGGCCGACATCCGGCGCCTCTACCCGGCCTGACCTCCATCGACGGGAACCCCGGTCCGCCGCCCTCCCGCGAGCTGCTCCTGCCATTCCCGCGGGAGCTGCTCGCCGCCGCCACGCTCGTGGCCGCGCGGTCGCTCCTCGGGGCACTCCTCGTCCGGGACGACGAGGCGGGGATCCGACTCGGCCGGATCACCGAGGTCGAGGCGTACATCGGCGAGGAGGACCGTGCGTCCCACGCGCGTTCCGGCCCGACGACGCGCAACCGCGTCATGTACGGGCCGCCGGGCATCGCATACGTCTATCTTGTCTACGGGATGCACCGCTGCCTCAACGTCGTCACCGAGCGCGCCGACTTTCCGGCCGCCGTCCTCGTCCGCGCCATCGATCCGCTCGCCGGCATCGATGCGATGCGCCGGGCACGGATCGAGCGCGTGGTCCAGGCGCGAGCCGGCAGGCCAGGTGCGGGGCGGCCGGACGCTGCGTTCCTCGGCACACGCCGGGCCCGTGGCGAGCAGCGGATCGCGGCTCTTGCGCCCAGCGCGCTTGCTCGCGGCCCCGGGCTCGTCGGCGCCGCGTACTCGATCGACATCGCGGAATCCGGGGCCGACCTGTGCGCACCTTCCGGATCGCTCCGGCTCGCGATAGACGCCGCGGGCTGGGCACCGGTCGCGCCGGGCGACGTGGTGGCGGGCCCGCGGGTGGGGATCGCCTATGCCGGGGAACCCTGGGCCGGCGTCCCGTGGCGACTCGCCCTGCGCGCGAGATCCGCCGGCTCGCAGCCGCGCGAGACCGGGGAGCATCGGTGATGGACGCGAAGTCGATCTTTCTGCTCGAGCTGCCCCTCGTCCGCGCGCGGCTCGCCGCGGCGACGTCCTTCGAGCCGAGCCGACGGTCGGCGGAGGCGCTCGAGCCATCGAGCGACCCTGTCATCGTCGCCCGCGGCCTCGACGAGACGGACGAGGCCCGTGGGCTCCTCCAGGAGCGCCCGGGCGTCGGCATCGGGGGGGCGCACGACATCGGGCCCGCGATCGAGCGGGCCGCGCGGGGAGGCAGGCTCGAGGCCACGCAGTTCGTCGCCATCGCCGAGACGCTCGAGGCCGCCGGCCGTCTCACAGACGCGCTCGGCGGCGAACGACGCCCGCTGCTCCGCGAGCTCGGGCGGGCCATCCAGCCGCTCCCGGCGCTCCGGAGCGTCCTCGAGCGGAGCTTCGATCCCACGGGCGAGCTGCTCGACAGCGCATCCCCGCGCCTCGGCGGACTCCGCCGCGCGGTGCGGATCGCGTACGAGCGCCTCCGCACCAGGCTGGAGACGCTCGTCCACTCGTCGGAGCTGGGCAGCGCGCTCCAGGAGCCGATCGTCACGCTGCGGAACGGCCGCTATGTCATCCCGGTGCGCTCGGACGCCCGCAGCCGCGTCAAGGGGATCGTCCACGACGCGTCGGGGAGTGGCCAGACGCTCTTCATCGAGCCGATCGTCGCGATCGAGCTGGGCAACGCGTGGCGCGAATCGCAGGTAGCGGAACGGGTCGAGGTCGAACGGATCCTCGACGAGCTCTCCGCGCTCGTCGGCGCCCAGACGCCGGCGCTCCGCGCGACGCTCGACGCGCTCGCCCGGTTCGACCTCTGGAGCGCCAAGGCACGGCTCGCCGCGGAGATGGACGCGACGCGCGCGGCCACGTCGCCGACGCCGCGGATCGTGCTCAAGAGCGCGCGTCATCCCGGCCTCGCGGGACGGGTCGTGCCGATCGACGTCGAGCTCGGCGGCGAGTTCACCGCGCTCGTCATCACCGGGCCGAACACCGGCGGCAAGACGGTGACGCTGCGGACGATCGGCCTGCTCTGCCTCATGCACCAGGCCGGCCTCCACGTCCCGGCGGAGGCGGGGAGCTCGCTGCCGATCCTCCGGGACGTCTTCGCCGACATCGGCGACGAGCAGTCGATCGCACAGTCGCTGTCGACGTTCAGCGGCCACCTGCGTTCGATCACGCGGATCGTGGCCGCGGCAGGCCCCGAGACGCTCGTGCTCCTCGACGAGCTGGGGGCGGGGACCGATCCCACGGAGGGGTCCCTGCTCGCCCAGTCGCTGCTCGACCACTTCATCCGGACGGGCGCGCTGGTCGCCGCGACGACCCACTACGCGGAGCTCAAGGTCTACGCGCATGCCACCCCCCGGGCACGGAACGCCTCGGTCGAGTTCGACCTCGAGACGCTGAGCCCGACCTACCGGGTCGCGATCGGCCTCCCCGGGACCAGCCACGCGTTCGCGATCGCGGAGCGGCTCGGCCTGCCGGCGGCCATCGTCGCCGACGCGCGCTCCCGCCTCACAGAGGGACAGGTCGCGTTCGAGGAGACGCTTGCCTCGATCCGGGAGCACGAGGGCCGGGCCGTCGAGGCGCTCGCACGGGCGCGGGCGGAGGATGCACGGGCCGCGGAGGCGCAGCGGCAGGCCGAGGAGGAGCGTCGTCGAGCACGGCGCGAGCGCGACGAGGCGGTGAAGGCGGCC
>JBAWVU010000306.1:0-3697 GCA_037147135.1 Chloroflexota bacterium | reverse complement strand
TGGTCGATCGGGGCTGACCCGCGGGATGGCCAGCCGTTCGTTGGCCTCAGCCTCGTCGGGGAGGTCGTCTGCTTCGCACGCAGGGAGTTGACGTCCCGCCGTCTGACATATCCACCCGCGACCCCGCTGGTGTCCGGGCCGCATGTAGCGCCTTCGCCTGTTCGTCCCGCGCCTCACGACATCCTGCGCGAGCGGTTGGCCCGCGTCCGCATAGCCGTCGCACCTCGCCTCGTCAGGCCGACCGGGTGCTCACCTGGGTCGTTTCGATGATCGAGGGTGGGGAGTTCCCGCGATCGTCGTCATGAACAGCGGGTCGTCTGCGAGGCTGCGAAGCACGTGGGTCAACTACGACCTCATCGTCCGCCACGCCGACCCGCTCGCCGCGAGCCGCTCGTGCTGGTCGTCCTGATCGCCGAGCCGGTGCTGCACAGAATTGTCGGGCACGCTCAGGCCGCTCGAGACGATGGGGACCGCGCCGGTCTCGGTCCTCGACTGGGTCGCCATGCCGGTCCTGGCCGTCTTGCTGTGGCTCGGACTGTGCCCGACTCGCACGGGGAGGCCATCGCCCGATCGGCCTCGCGCAACGGCCCGAGGCCAGCCGCGAACCACCGAGTGCCGACGTGGAGGCACGACATCGTCGCCTGCCTCGCGCCGGCGCCGCGCGCCGGCTAAGCCAGCAGGATCGGGATCGCCTCGAGCGGGACCGGGTCGGACGCCAGGACGATCTCGGCCGCGGCCCGGACCCTGGGTGCGACCGATGCGACGTACGCCCGCGCGACCGGCTTCTTGTGCTCCGCGACGGTCGTGTCGCGCAGCAGCAGCCAGCCGTTGACGACCCAGATCGCCATCTCGACCAGGTCCACGGCGTAGTAGTCCACGCGGTTCCGCTCGGGGACGGCCTTGAGCGCACTCGTGGCCCGGCCGAAGAGGCCGGTCAGCTCGGTCAGGAGCGCCTGCTCGGCCGCCATGTCGGCCGGGTACTCGGCGGCCTGCCATTCGGCGAGCAGCGGATCGAGGGACCGGTTGAGCAGCTTGCCGATGGTCGCGACCACCTGGAGCTGGCTCGTGCCCTCGTAGATGTTGGTGATTCGGACGTCCCGGAAAAGGCGCTCGATGTTGAACTCGCGCATGTAGCCCACGCCGCCGTGGACCTGCATCGCCTGGTAGCAGACCCGGTTGCCCATCTCGGTGGCGCAGTACTTCACCATCGGGGTCAGCGTCTCGGCGAGGACCTGGCATTGCTTGTGGCGGGCCCGCATCGCCGGGTCGGCCTCCGAGCCGTCCTCCCCCAGGGCTTTCTCGTAGACCTTCCACAGATCGACCCAGCGTCCCGTCTCGGCGAGAAGGGCCCGCGTGGCCTCCAGGTCCACCTTCATCGAGAGCAGGAGCCTGCCCACGGCCGGCAGGACCCGGATCGGCTTGCCGAACTGGACGCGCTCGCGGGAGTACTTGTCGGCCTCCCGGAAGGCGGCTTCCGCGATGCCGAGCGCCTGCGCGGCCACCGCCAGTCGGGCGCCGTTCATGAGGTTCATGGCATAGCGCATGAGCCCGAAGCGGCGCTTGCCGATGAGGATGGCCGGGGTGTTGGTGTACTGGATCTCGCACGTCGGCGACGCGTGGATCCCCAGCTTGTTCTCGATACGCCGGATCTTCACCGTGTCGTCGCGCTCGACGACGAACATGGAGAGGCCGCGGGCGTCGGTGGAGCCTTCCTCGCTCCGGGCCAGGACGAGCGACACGTCCGCCAGCCCGTTGGTGATGAAGCGCTTGACGCCGCTGAGGTGCCACTCGCCGGTGGCTTCGTCCAGCGTGGCCCGCGTCGCCACGGCGCCGAGGTCCGAGCCGGCGTCCGCTTCGGTGAGGACCATGGCCCCGGAGATCTCGCCGCGCGAGAAGCGGGGCAGGACCCGGGCCTTGGTCTCCGGGTCGCCGTACTCCTCGATCAGCGAGGCGATCTCCTGGAGGCCGTACACGGTCATGAGGCCGCTCTCCGCCCGGGCCACCAGCTCGACGAGCATCTGGTAGACGGACTCGGGCAGGTTCAGGCCGCCGTACTCGCGCGGCAGCATGGCCCCGAAGAGCTCGGCCTGGCGCAGGGCCTCGATGGCGTCGAGGGTGGCCGCCGCGTAGGTGACCTCGCCGTTCTGGTAATGGGCGCCTTCTTCATCTGCCTCGGCGGCCCGGGGCGCCACGCGCTCGCCGCAGATCTCGCCCAGGACGTCGAGCACGATGCGGTAGTCGTCCTTGGCGTCGGCGTAGTCGCGAGGGGCGGTGGGGTACGTATCCGACTCGGAGTAGCCTTTCTCCTTGAGCTCCAGCACTTCGCGCAGGTCGAGCTGCTCCAGGCGGAACTGCAGGTCCGGGTTATCGAGGAAGAAGTTCTCGCTCATCCGGCCGCTCCCTCGCCTTCGCCCGTGTCCGCTCCCGGGGCCACGGCCTGGTCCGTGGAACGCTCCCGCAGCGCCTTGATGATCATGGGCACGACCTCGGCGGCCTTGCCCACGATGCGGTAGTGCGCGATCTGGAACATCGGCGCGCCGGGGTCGGTGTTGATGGCGATGATCTTGGACGACTGGTCCATCCCGGCTCGATGCTGGATGGCGCCCGAGATGCCCACGGCGACGTAGAGACGGGGCCGGACCGTGGTGCCGGTCTGGCCCACCTGGTGCTCGCGCTCGATCATCCCCGCGTCCACGGCCGCGCGCGAGGCACCGAGCTCTCCGCCGAGCAGGTTGGCCAGGTCGCGCAGCAGCTCGAACTCGGCGGGGTCGGAGATCCCCGCGCCCCCGGAGACGACCACCGCCGCGTCCTTGAGCCTGACGGTGGAGTGACGGACCCGGTGGCTCAGGACCTCGAGGGCGAAGTCGCCCGGCTCGAACACCGGCGTCACCCGCTCGACGACCCCGGTCCGGCCCGCGTCCGCGGCCGGCATGCGCATGACCCCCTCGCGGACAGTGGCCATCTGGGGTCGGGTGTTCGGGTTGACGATCGTGGCGACGAGGTTCCCGCCGAAGGCCGGCCGGATCTGGAACAGCAGGTCCTTGAAGGTCCTGTCTTCGCGCCTGGCGTGGTAGTCCCCGATCTGCAGGTCGGTGCAGTCGGCGGTCAGGCCGCAGCGCAGGGCGCTGGCGACGCGCGGCGCGAGATCCCGGCCGTTGGGAGTGCCGCCGACGAGGAAGATCTCCGGCTGGCGCCCGCGCGCCTCGGTGATCGCCACGCGGGCGTACGGGAGGGTGCGGTAGTGGGCCAGCTCCGGATGGTCGGCCAGCAGGACGCGGTCGGCGCCGTGGCGGATGACGTCCTGGGCCAGCTCCTCCACGTCGTGCCCGCAGAGCAGGCCCACCACTTCGAAGCCCAGCGGATCGGCCAGCTCGCGCGCCCTGCCGGTCAGCTCAAGGCTCACGTCGGCGATCCGGCCGCCGGTGTGCTCGATGTATACCCAGATGCTCTTCTGCTCGGTCATGGCCCTCTACCCGACGATGTATTCGTGGACCAGCTCCGCCACCATGGCGGCGATGGCCTCGGGGGTGGGCTCGACCGCCTTGCTCTCGGTGCTCTCGAGGACCACGAAGTTGATCTTGTGGACCTGGGTGGGTGAGCCGGCCAGGCCGATGATCTCGTCGGTGGCCCCGATATCGTCCGCCGTCCAGACCGGGATCTCCAGGTCGTGGGCGACCAGGTACGCCTCGAGCGCCGC
>JBAWVU010000305.1:0-3700 GCA_037147135.1 Chloroflexota bacterium | reverse complement strand
CGCGCCAGCGAGTCGAACATCCTCCTCGTCGAGGACCACCTCGCCCGGACGACCGCAGCCGTCGGTGGCGTGGACCCGACCGCACCGGCCGCAGCGGGCGGCGCCCTCTAGGCCTAGCGACTGCGCGACCCCCGGACCCTGCGCACGCCGGGGGCGGACTCTTGGGCTATTCCGCCGGCACGCTCCGCGCGCGAGACTAGCGGCAGGACGGTCACGGGACAGGTCGCCCCGCTCCCCCTCGAGCGACCGGGTCGCGTGGATGCGCGCTTCGGCGACGGCACGTCGCGCTTCGGCGACGTCACGTCGCGCCAAGGACGGGACGGTGACCACGATGACGACCGGGCGACCGAGGACGACCACCCAGGCGGCGCCGGGCAGCACGATACGGACGGACGGCCATCACGACCCGTCCGGGCGACGGTCCGGCACGTCCGGGCGAGGCACCGGAGAGGCGCGCAGGCTGGCGTGCCTCCTCGTGGCGGTCGCCCTCGCGCTCGCCGCATGCTCGAGCGCGGCCACCCCGGCACCCTCGGCATCGCCGCTCGGCGGGGCCGCGACGCCGGCGGCGTCGGTCACCCAGGTGCAGCCCTCCGGCGCGGAGCCGTCGGTCGTCGACGTGGAGCCCTCCGGCGCGGATGCGTCGGTCGAGCCGGTGGAGCCGGCGGAGTCCGCGGCCGCGGAGCCCTCCCCGACCGAGGCGGTCCCCCTCACGCCGGAGACACTCGGCTGCATCGAGACCTCCGACGCGAGCATCGGCGAGATCGAGACGCCCTTCACCTGCGCGGATTCCGGCCTGCGCCCCGACCCGAACGGCTTCTCCTTCGAGAACTGGGACGGCGTGACGCCCGGCGAGGCAGTGGACGCGGCGATGCTCGTTCGCCTCTTCGGGGCCGACGAGGTGTGCGTCGATCCGGCCGCCGCCACGTGCGAGCCGAAGCCGGCAGCGACCGCGTGGGCGACGCAGCTCCAGAACGAGATGAAGGGCGGCCACTGCGAAGGGATGGCCGTCGCATCCCAGCTGTTCTACGGGGACGCGAACGCGCTCCAGGAGGTCGACAGCTCCGCGACCGCCACGGGCGACATCGCGAAGTCGAACCAGGCCGCGGTCGAGGCCATCGTCTACTGGTGGGCGACGCAGGAGATGCCCGAGGTGGCGAAGGTCGCGGCCGCCTCCCGCGAGCTCCCGCCGAGCCGGATCGTCCAGGATGTCACGGCGGGCCTGCGTGACAAGCGGATGGACACGATGGGCATGTACATGACCGACGGCGCGCACGCGGTGACGCCGTTCGCGGTGACGTACGACGGGACCGAGTACTCCATCTGGGTGTACGACTCGAACAACCCCGGCATCCCCGGGCAGATCATCGTGGACCCCGAGACAGAGTCCTGGAAGTACGTGCCGGAGCCCGGGGGCGAGGTCCAGTGGACCGGCGAGGGAGTCGACAGCCTGGAGTACACGCCGATGGCGGTCCGGATGCAGGACTTCACCGCGCCGTTCTCCGACAAGGCCCGCGAGGACGGGTTCGCGTACATCGTCACCGCGACGTCGCCCGACGGCGCCGGCGGGGTGGACCTCACGATCGCGACCGGCGGCACGACCGTCGACTCGTCGACCGGCCCGGTGAGCACGGACGCGCTGCTTGTAGATCAGATCACCGAGGACGGCTCCGGGTACGGGACGATCGCGTACGCGAAGGCCGACGCGGACGTGGTGATCACCCCGCATGTCCACGACAGCGGCACGCTCGACATCTCCGTGGATGGACCCGGGATCCCATGGACGAGCATCCATGCGACCGGTCCGAAGGGGACCGACAACGCGGGCGCCTCGCCCGTCGTGCTGACCCTCTCGGGCGGGTCGTCGATCACGATCACCGTCGCTAAGGGCGCCGTCGCGGAGATCTCGGTGGACACCGGCGAGGCGGAGATGCGGGAGATCAAGCTGACCGGGCCCGCGACGCTCCGCGTGTGGGTGAACCCCGCGACCTCCAAGGTCGAGATCACGCAGGAGTAGACGCCGGGGCAGGTGGACAAGGCCGGCGGCGCCGAGAGGCAGCCGCGGGAATGGCGGGGCCGGGTGCGTTGGTGCCCGGCCGCCTGGCCGCCTGTCGGGGCCGCTTGTCGGGGCCTTTTCGCGCGGACCGTATCCTTCCACGCATGGCGACCCCGCACGTCGACCTCGCGGTCGGTGAGCGCACCGTCCGGGTGACCAACCCGGACAAGGTCTTCTTCCCCGACGCCGCCGGCGGACCGATCACCAAGCTCGACCTCGTCCGCTACTACCTCGCGATCGCGGATGGCGCGCTCCGCGGCGCGGGTGGCCGGCCGATGGCCCTGAAGCGCTACCCGGACGGCGTCGCCGGCGAGTTCTTCTTCCAGAAGCGGGCGCCCGCGTCGCGTCCAGAGTGGATCCGGACCGTCGAGCTCGCCTTCCCGTCGGGCCGGACCGCGAGCGAGGTGGTCGTCGACGACGCGGCCGGCCTCGCATGGGTCGCGAACCTCGGCTGTCTCGACCTCAACCCGCACCCCGTGCGTGCCGGCGACCTCGACCACCCCGACGAGCTGCGCGTGGACCTCGATCCCGTCCCCGGCGTGCCGTGGGACGACGTCCGCCGCGTCGCGCTCGTCGTCCGCGAGGCGCTCGCCGATGCCGGCCTCGTCGGCTGGCCGAAGACGTCCGGGTCCCGCGGCATCCACGTGAACGTGCGCATCGAGCGCCGGTGGACGTTCCCCGAGGTCCGTCGCGCCGCGCTCGCCCTCGCGCGCGACGTGGAGCAGCGAGCCCCCGACATCGCCACGAGCAAGTGGTGGAAGGAGGAGCGGCACGGCGTCTTCATCGACTACAACCAGAACGCGAAGGACCGGACTGTCGCGTCGGCATACTCGGTGCGGCCACTCCCGGACGCCCGCGTCTCGGCGCCGCTCACGTGGGACGAGGTGCCCACCGTGGACGCGACGGCGTTCACCCTGCGGACGGTGCCGGAGCGGTTCGCGCGGACCGGGGACGCGCACGCGGGGATCGACGAGGCGACCGGCTCCCTCGACGGGCTCCTCGACCTCTCGGCCCGCCACGAGCTCGAAGGGCTCGGCGACGCGCCGTGGCCGCCGCAGTACGCGAAGACGGCCGACGAGCCGCCGCGGGTCCAGCCATCGAAGCGGCGGATGTCGTCCAGGCCGCTCATCGAGATCGCCCGCGCCGCCGCCCGCGACGACGCCCTCGCCGGCCTCGCGCGCTGGCGCGACCGGCATCCGGACGCATGGCCGCACCTGCTGCCGGCGGACATCCTCGTCGACTCGATGCGCGGCCGGTACACGACGTGGACGCGGATCCGCCTGAACCTCGAGCATGTCCCGCCGGAGCTGCGGCCGCCGCAGGAGGCTCTAGATCCGGACTACGACCCGTGGGGCTCGCGCGGCGGCTGAGTCTGGGCGCTGACCGACTACCCATGCAGCGATCTGGCCGCCGCCCGGCTGTGGTGACGTCCGGCTCTTGCGGAGGCCGCGTCGCGCGGCCAGCATTCGGTCCGTTGCGGGAGGCTCCGACGCGCGGTCCACACCCCGGCCGCCTGGACCGCGCCGAGCCACTGGCGGGACCGCCCCGCGGATCGCGTCCCACCTCGGGGACTCGCCATGGGTAGCTCCGGCGGATCCCGGCGCCCGACGGGATGGATGCTCGCCTCGTGCGTCGCCTCGGTCCTCC
>JBAWVU010000304.1:0-3703 GCA_037147135.1 Chloroflexota bacterium | reverse complement strand
CGGGCCGCGTCGGCCTCGTTCCCGCCGCCACCCCGACGGTGGTCGCGGCCGTCTCCGGGGACGCCTCCGCCCTCCCCCCGACGCCGGCGACCGGCCTGACCGACGCCGAAGCGGCCGCGCGGCGCGCGGCCGGGCTCGGCAACCCCGCGCCGCCCCCCACGACGCGGACCTACGCGCAGATCGTCCGCGAGAACGTCTTCACGTTCATCAACAACGTCCTCTTCCTCCTCGGCCTCGCGCTCGTCGTCGTCGGGCGGCCGATGGACGCCCTCGTCTCGCTCGGCGTCATCTCGACGAACATCGTCGTGAGCGTCGTCCAGGAGGTGCGCGCGAAGCGCACCCTCGACCGGATCGCGCTCCTCACGGCGCCGACGGCGACCGTCGTCCGCGACGGGGTCGAGCGGCCGGTCCCGCCGGCGGAGCTCGTCGTGGGGGACCTCGTCGCGGTAGGCCCGGGCGACCAGGTGGTCGTGGATGGCGTGACGGCCGCGGGGCGGTTCCGTGCCGACGAGTCGCAGCTCACCGGCGAGTCCGACCAGATCGAGAAGCAGCCCGGCGCCCTCGTCTACTCGGGGAGCTTCTGCGTCTCCGGTTCGGGCCGGTACGTCGTCGAGACGGTCGGGGCCGAGAGCGTCGCCGGGCGGATCACCGCCGGCGCCCGGTCGTTCCGTCGCGTCCTCACGCCGCTCCAGCGCCAGATCAACCTCGTCATCCGGCTCGTCCTGCTCATCGTCGTCTACCTCGAGGCTGTCCTCCTCGTGAACGCGATCATCAGCCTCACCGATGCGGGCGAGGCCGTAGGGCAGGCGACGATCCTCGCGGGGCTCATCCCCAACGGGCTCTTCGTCTCCATCGCGATCGCGTACGCGCTCGGTGCGGTCCGGATCAGCCGGTTCGGGGCACTCGTCCAGCAGGCGAACGCGATCGAGTCGCTCAGCAACGTGGACGTCCTCTGCCTCGACAAGACCGGGACGCTCACCACGAACGACCTCACCGTCGCGGAGATCGTGCCGGTCGACGCCGCCGCTGACGTGCCGGCGATCCTCGGGACGATCGTCGCGAGCCAGGCGATCCGCAACAAGACGTCGGACGCGATCGCCGCCCCCATCCCGCCTCGGCGACCCCGGTCGTCTCCGACGTCTCCTTCTCGTCGGCGCGCAAGTGGAGCGCGGTCGTCGTGGACGGCGCTGCCGCGGGCGACGCGGCGGGGACGGCGGGGGTCGGCGCGGCCGGCGGGACGGCCCTTTCGCTCGCCGGCACGTACGCGCTCGGGGCGCCCCAGATGCTCCGTCCGTACCTGCCGGGCGCGGCGTGGACCGCGGTCGCCGGACCGGTCGCCGAGCGCGCGGAGCAGGGCCTGCGCGTGCTCCTCCTCGTCCACGGGCCCCAGGTCGCGCCGATCGCCGACGAGGACGACTCCGTCCTGCCCGATGGGATGACCGTCCTCGGGATCGTCGTCCTCCGCGATGTCCTCCGTCCGGACGCGGCGGAGACCCTCGCGCGGTTCCGCGCGGCCGGCGTCTCGCCGAAGGTGATCTCCGGAGACGACCCCGCGACGGTGTCTGCGCTCGCGCGCCAGGTCGGCCTCGGGACCGACCTCGTCCTGCTGTCCGGCGCCGAGGTGGACGCGACGGACGACTCCAGCCTCCCGGCGGTCGCTCGCGCGACGGACATCTTCGGGCGGATCACGCCTGCGCAGAAGGAGCGCCTGATCGGCGCGCTCCGGCAGGGCGGCGCCTACGTCGCGATGATCGGCGACGGCGTGAACGACGTCCTCTCGCTCAAGCGGGCGAACGTGGCCGTCGCCATGCAGAGCGGCAGCCAGGCCACCCGCGGCGTCGCCGACATCGTCCTCATGAACGACTCGTTCGCGTCCCTCGCCCCCGCGGTGGAGGAGGGCCAGCGGATCGTCAACGGGATGCAGGGGATCCTGTCGCTCTTCCTCACGCGCATCGCGACCCTGGGCGCCCTCATCGTCTCGTCGCTCATCATCGGCGTCTTCCCGGTCGCCCTGCGGAACACCTCGGCGATCACCCTGTTCACCGTCGGGGTCCCGTCGATCCTCCTCGCGGTGTGGGCGCACCCGGGCGCCCTCCCGAGGGAGGGGCTCGCGCGGACGCTCGTGCGGTTCGTCCTCCCGGCGGCGGCCGTCACGAGCCTCGTCGGCCTCGTGCTCCTCTACGGGACGATCCTCCTCCGGGTCCTCGAGGCGAACGACCCGTCGCTCACCCAGGCCGAGGTCGACGCGATCCTCGCCGTCGCGACGCCCGCGGCCCAGTCCGCGGTGACCGCGCTCCTCGTCTTCACCGGCCTCGCGCTCGTCGTCTTCATCCAGCCGCCGCTCCGGAGCCTCGCCGTCGTCCGGCCGTACACCGCCGACCGGCGTCCCGCGTACCTCGCGCTCGCCCTCGCCGCTGGCTTCATCGTCGTGGACCTCGTCCCCGTGCTCCGCGGCTTCTTCGCGCTGGAGCCGCTGCGCCCGGTCGAATGGCTCGTCGTCGCGTTGGCGTTCCTCGTCTGGCTCGCGCTCATCCTGCCGGTCTGGCGGTTCCGGGTCGTCGAGCGGTTCCTCGGGGCGGACGGCGCGACGGGGTAGTCCGGGGCGCCATCCGCCTACGCGAGCCCGCCCCCGTCGACGACGAGCGTCGTCCCGGTGATCCACCCCGCATCGTCGGAGGCGAGGAAGAGGACGGCGCGTGCCATCTCCTCGGGCGTCCCGAGCCGCGCGATCGGGCGTGCCGCGGAGGAGACGAGGAACGTCGCCTCGTTCTCTCCGAGCTGGCGCGCTTCGTCGTGGAGCATCCAGGTGTCCGTGTCGCCGGGGCAGATGCACACGGCGCGGATCCCCTGCGGCCCGTGGTCGATCGCCATCGCGCGGGTCAGGTTGACGACGGCCGCCTTCGAGGCGCAGTAGCTCGCCGCGCGGTCGCCGCCCTTGAGGCCCCAGCCGGACGCGGTGTTCACGATGACGCCGCCGCCGGCGGCGACCATGACGGGGATCGCGTGCTTGCACATGAGGAAGACCGACCGCACGTTCACCGCCATGACCAGGTCCCAGTCGTCCTCGCTCGTCTCCACCACATCCGCGCGCCGGATGATGCCGGCGTTGTTGAAGACGACCTCGAGCCCCCCGAACGACCCGACCGCCGTCTCCACGGCCCGCCGGCAGTCGTCCGACCGGGTGACGTCGCACCGGACGAAGACGGCGCGGCCCCCGGCGTCCGCGATCGCCGCCGCCGTGGCCTCACCGCCCGCCGCGTCGATGTCGGCGAGCACGACCGAGGCACCCTCCGCGGCGAACAGCTTCGCGGTGGCGCGGCCGATCCCGCTCGCCGCGCCGGTGACGATCGCGCGCTTCCCGTCGAGGGTCCTCATCGAAGGCTCTCCCATGCAGGCCTGATCTGGTAGATGGTGCGCTCCCGGCGGCCGGTGACGACGCTGACGTGGCCGTCGAGCATCGCGTCGACGGCCGGGTCGCCGGTGTCGACGAGGAGCGGTCTCCCGCCGAGCGCGGCGAGCTTGGCCGGGGTCGCGACCACGAGGATCCCGTCCCGCCCGCCGGTCGAGAGCACGCGTGCGATCACCGATGCCCCGATCTGCTGGTCGCCGCGGCCGAAGAGAAAGCCCTGGCCGCCGATCGGCGTGACGACGATCGCGAGGGGACCACCGTCGGCGACGAGCGCTTCGAGGTCCGAGCCCCGCG
>JBAWVU010000303.1:0-3735 GCA_037147135.1 Chloroflexota bacterium | reverse complement strand
GGGTCCCCGCGGGGCGCCGTACACCTCCCTCGGCCCGCTCTTCGGCTACCTGTGCATCCTCCTGCTCGTGGGGCGGATCGTGCTGCAGGTCCGGCTGGAAGTCGTGGCGCGCCGACGCGCCGGCGAGGTCGCGACCCGGTAGCGGTGAGCGGCGGCAGGCCGTTCTCTCCTTCTGCCGGCAGCCAGGCGAGCCTCGCCGCCCCTCAACGATGATGTGCCCGGGAAGCGCCGGGTTTCGCCGCCTGTGACGCCGGCCGGCCGCGATGATCCGGCGTGCAGGGTGGGGCGAGACTGCGTCGATGCGGGTACGACACGCTCGGCCGGTGGACCCGTCGCCCTCGACACCGCCACCGCCGGCCTCTCGCGCCGCCCTCGAGGCGATCCTCGCCCGTCTCTCCCCGGACCAGCGCGCGGCCGCCACGGCGCCTCCCGGCCCGATCCTCTGCGTCGCGCCGGCGGGTGCCGGGAAGACGACGACGCTCGTCGCCCGCGTGGCGGTCCGGGTGGCGGACGGCACACCGCCCGACCGGATCCGGGCGGTGACGTTCAACCGCCGGGCCGCCGCGGAGCTCCGCGAGCGCCTCGATGCGGCGCTCGTCCCGCTCGGGGTGACGCCGGGGACGGTGGCGGTCTCCACGTTCCATGCGCTCGGGCTCGAGATCCTCCGTGACGGCCGACGCGGACCGGCGGCCATCGTCGACCGCGCGGAGGTGCTCCGCGGCCTCTGGCCGGACGCGCCCCGGGCGGCCCGCGCTGCGCTCGACGACGCGATCTCCCGCGCGAAGCTCGACCCCGGGGCGGGTGCCATGCCGGAGTGGCTGCAGCCGCCCGCGGACGCGTACGCCGGACACCTTCATCGCACCGGAGCGATCGACCTCGACGACCTCGTCGCGAAAGCGCTCGCCCTGCTCCGGTCGGATCCGGCGCTCCTCGCCCGCTGGAGGGACCGCTGCGCAGAGCTCCTCGTCGACGAGGTGCAGGACGTCGACGCCACGCAGCTGGAGCTGGCGCTCACACTCGCCCGGCCGGCGGCACGGATCCTGCTCGTCGGCGACGACGACCAATCCATCTATGGCTGGAGACTCGCCGACGTACGCCGGATCCTCACCCTCGACGAACGGCTCCCCGGCCTGCGGAGATTCGACCTCGTGACGAACCGGCGCTGCCCGGCGCCGGTCGTGGCGCGCGCGGTCCGGCTCATCGAGCACAACGAAGAGCGCTTCGCGAAGGCGGTCCGGGCGCGGGACGGTGCGACCGGCCGCATCGTCCTGGTGCCCGAGGGCGGCGACGAGATCGAGACCCTCCTCGGCGTCGCGCGGCGATGGTCGGAGAGCGGCACGCAGGCCGTCCTCGCGCGGACGAATCGTGAGCTCCTCGCCGGGCTCGCGGTCGCCCTGGAGCTCGAGATCCCGTTCCGTGCCGAGCGCCTCCCGGAGCTCGCCACCGACGCCCGCATCGACGCGATCCTCGAGGCGGCCGGCGGCGCGGACACGGAGCTGCCGGATGTCGTACGGGTCTTCCGCGGGGCGACGGAACTCCTCGCAGCGCACGGCGCGGACGTCGATGCAGCGCGTGGCGCGGAAGGCAGCCCCGAGCCGCCCGCGCTCGCGGGCAAGGCAGGTGACGCCGTGCCCGATCCGGCAGCACCGTACGCCGCGCTGGTGGCGGCCCTCGTCGGGTGGACGATCCGCGAAGGGTCGCTGGCAGCGGTGACGCTCGCGGTCGCCCGCACCCGCGAGCGCCTTGCGCGCCTGTCGCGCGACGACGCGAGGCTGACGCTCGCGACCGCGCACGGCACGAAAGGCCTCGAGTTCGACGATGTCACGGTGCTCGGCATGACGGCGGGCCGCTTCCCGAGCGCCAGATCGGTCTCTGATGCCGCGGACCCGCGGCGGGCGCTCGAGGAGGAGCGGAGGCTCGCGTACGTGGCGTGGACGCGCGCGCGGCGCAGCCTCACCCTCGTGTACGAGGCCGCGGACCCCTCGCCATTCCTCCTCGAGGCATTCGACCCGGACGAGCTCGCGGGTGGATCGCCGCGCGGCGCCGGACCGGACGGGGGCCCCTCGGCGCCCGGGGCGAGGACGCCGGCGCCGACGCGGCGGCCACCGTGACGACACCGAAGCGGCGGCCCCCGCCACGGGGCCGCCGCCGTCCACCTCCCCGCGGAGACGGGGTCCTCGGGATCAAGCGCCCGGGGCGGCCGTGCCCTCCTTCTCGACCGGGGCCGCCCGCCAGAGGCCGACGATGAACCGGACGAACAGGGCGGCCGCCGTGAGCGCGAACAGCGCGAAGCTCACGCCGAGGATCGCCTTCGCGAGATCGGGGTTGGTCGTGCTGATGAGCTGGCTCGGCAGGTCGCCGAGGTAGGCCTGGTCGGCCGCCTCCATGCCGTAGACCTGGGGGACGATGTAGAGGACGGACGCGATGACGAGGAGGATGCTCTGGATCCGGAACGCGGTGACGTCCTCGTCGGGATCGCGAACGAGCTTGAGCGCGAGCGCCCAGAACAGGACGACGACGGCGAGCGGCCCGGTGATCGGGAGCCCGATCTTCAGGTAGAGGTTCGGGAACAGGAGGATGAGGCTGAGCCCGAGGACGACGACGAGGAGGGCGTCGCGGATGAGCACGTAGCTCAGCCACCACACGTCGCCGCCGAACCGGAGGGTGAGCGTCCGGAGGAACCGGAGCACGTAGGGGCGGCCGAAGTGCATCGACAGGGCGAACGCCCAGAGGATCGGGAGCACCGCCGCCACGGACAGGACCATCCAGCCGGAGGCACCGGTGGTCAGGGCTGCCGCGAGGTCGTCTGCGTTCATCGGGCGACTCCGGGGGTCTGGGGCGCGGGCCGGCTGACGGTCGTCAGTCGGAGGTTGTAGCCGACGGCGACGAGGCCGAGGATGCCGGCGAGGGCCGCCGACAGGTAGCAGAGCGGGAGCGCGAGATCCGGGTTCTTCGAGCTCACGAGGATCGGCATGAACTGGTCGATCCGCTGTCCGGTGAGCAGGGTCATCTGGACGCCCAGCAGGTATGGGCCCAGGTAGAGCGTCGCCCCCAGGGCGAGCAGCAGGACCTGGGCGGTGAACCAGCGCCGGTCGGCATCGCCCTTCGTCATGAGCTTGATGAGCACCACGGCGAAGGCGCAGACAGCCGCAAGGCCACCGGTGATGGGCAGGTCCATGCCCGTCACGACGTCCGGGTAGAAGAAGATGAAGCTGCCGAGGAAGACGTTGAGCGTGATGACGTCGCGCAGCCCGACGTAGATGATCCACCAGAGGTCGGCGCCGAGGCGGAGCGAGAACTTGCCCGTCGTCCGCGCCATGTACGGGCGAGCCATGTGGAGCGCCAGGGCCAGCACCCAGAGGACGACCAGCACCGCGGCGATCGTCCCCTCCATGAACGCTTCGCCCGCGTCGAAGAATCCGGAGACTTGTTCGAGGGTCACAGGTCACCTCCAGTCGTCAGCGTCGTCTGCTCGGGCAGGGTCGCCACCACGAGCGGGATGGGCGGCGCGGCCGCAAGAGCTGCCTGCTGCCGCGGCCCGCGGCCGGCCGTGACCGCGACGGTCCCGCAGCCGTACACCGCGTCGCAGCGGAAGCATCTCGACGCCTCGCCCCTGGCCGTCGCCTCGTCGAAGCCGACCTGCCGCGCGGCGAACGAGTCGGGCTCGTAGGCCGGGAGCGGGAGGTTGGCGCGCGAGCGCGGGAAGACGGAGAAGCGCCGCCTGGGAGCGGGACG
>JBAWVU010000302.1:0-3739 GCA_037147135.1 Chloroflexota bacterium | reverse complement strand
CTCCTGTAACGGGAGCGTCACGGCACGGGCGGGCCGACGAGCGCGAGGAGGCCCCGGAGCGCCCCGGGGCTTACTCTTGTGTGCGGCGGGTTGGCGGAGCGGTTGAACGCACCTGTCTTGAACACAGGAGACCGCAAGGTCCGTGGGTTCGAATCCCACACCCGCCGCCAGGACCGCTCCGATGGACGACTCCGGCACCCTCCGCGACAAGGGCCGCAGAGCGCTCGGCTATGCCCCCGGCGCGGGGCGCTGACCCTCGGCGCCGCTACGGTCAGCGGGTCAGGCCGAAGCCGAACGGGTAGGCGATCCGATCGGGATCGCCTACCTCGGGGATGTCCACGGGGAGCCTCCCCATCGGGTCGAGGTCGCCCGTGAGCACCCGCGCAGCCGCCCCGAGCGCGTCGCGCGTGTACGAGTATGTGGCGACGAACGCCCCCACGCCGCGCATGGACGCGGCCTCGTATGGCGTCCCGACCGCGACGACGGCGACCCGGATCCCCGCCGCGAGCAGCGCGGCGACGAGGTCCCGCTGCGGCCCGCCGGTGGCGAGCGACGCGTCGCGGGTGAGGACGACCGTCGCATCGTGGGTCCGGGCGGCCGCGACGACCTGCGCGATCCCCTCTGCGGTCGGGTCGTTGCCGACCCATAGGTCGTCCGCGTCGATCCCCTCGGCGTCGAGGGCGCCCTCCATCATCGGCACGCGGGTCGTCCCCCAGCCCGTGACGAGCACCGACGCGGCGGCCGTCACCGGCATGAGCCGTCCGTCGTCGACGACGAGGGTCGTCGTCCGGTCGGTCACGGCCTGCGCAGCCGCGTCGTGCGCTGGGGTGCCGACCACGTCGTCGACCGCCGAGACGTCCACCCTCGGATGCGCGACGATCCCGCGGTCCCACTTGAGGGCGAGGATCCGGCGGACGCTCGCGTCGATCCGCTTCCGCGAGATCCGGCCGTCCCGGACCGCGTTCATGACGGCGTCGAATGCCTCCCGGGGGGCCGGGCTCATGAGGAGGACGTCCACGCCGGCCTCGATCGCGCGCACCGCGACCTCCGCGTCCCCGTAGCGCGCGCGGACCCCCTCCATCGTGAGGGCGTCGGTGATGACGACGCCGTCGAAGCCGAGCTCGTCGCGCAGCAGCCCGGTGATGATCGGCCGGCTCAGGGTGGCCGGGTCGCCCGACGGATCGAGCGCGGGGAAGACGATGTGGGCGGTCATGATCGCGTCCACCCGGGCGGCGATCGCGGCGCGGAACGGCGGCGCGTCGATCCGCTCCCACTCCGCGCGGGTATGGGTGATGACCGGGAGGCCGGTGTGCGAGTCGGTCGCGGTGTCGCCGTGACCGGGGAAGTGCTTCGCGACGGCGGCCGTTCCGCCCTCGTGGAGTCCGCCGACGGCGGACCGCACGAGCGTCGACACCAGGTCGGTCCGCGACGAGAACGAGCGCACCCCGATGACCGGGTTCGCGGGATTCACGTTCACGTCCGCGTCGGGAGCGTTGTCCGTGTCGATCCCGAGCGCGCGAAGCTCCTGCGCGGTGATGCGGAACGCCTCGCGCGTGAGGGCCGGGTCGCGGGCCGCGCCGAGCGCCATCGCCCCGGGGAACTGCGCGGCGGGCTCCCCCACCCTCGCGACGAGGGCGCCGGTCTCCTGGTCGGCCGAGATCATGAGCGGGACGCTCGTCCGCGTGCCGGGCTCGACCTTGAGGGCCTCGCGCTGGAGGCTGTCGCTCAGGCGCGCGGTCTTCGCGGGGCTGTCGACGTTGCCGGCAAACGCGAAGTAGGTGACGCCGCCGAGGTGGAACGCCGAGACGACCTGCGCAGGGGTCTCGACGCCGTAGAGCTTCACGTTCCGCGGGTCGACCGTGTTCGCCCCGGCACCGTACACCTGGCCGACGAAGAGCTGGCCGACGCGCTCCTCGAGCGTCATCCGGGCGAGCGTCGTCGCGAGCCACGCCGTCCGGGCGGCGGCGGGGGAAGGTCGCGCGGCATCGGCGGTCGGGGCCGCCGCCGACGCGAAGGACAGGACGAGGAGGACGACGAGCAGCGCCGTCATCGAGCGGACCCATCTCCGGGATCGAGTCGAGCCCATCACGACACCTCCGCGAATGATCCCCCGCGGGATCGTACAGTCCGCCGTCGCCCGACGCCAGCGCGGCAGGTCGACCCCGCCTCCCGACGATCCATCGAGGTGCGACGGCGCCTCAGCAGCTGGCCTGCGCGGCCTGGGCCGCGAAGTCGGCTCCCAGGGCTGCGCTCACGTGTGCGGCCACGGTAGGCAGGTACGCCTTCACCTCGCTCGCGGCGCGCAGGTGCGCCATGATCGTCTCGTTCGCGCGGATGGCTGACTGGGCGAGCCGCAGCCGGTCGATCTGCTCCTGGCTCGGCGCGAGGCCCGCCTGCTGCATGCGCGAGAAGCTGGTCTGTCGCTCGCGCAGGTCGGCCAGCAGGCCCTGGGCCGTGGGGTCCGCGTCGAGGGCGTCGCTGGCGACCCGATACGCGGCGACCGCGTGCGCCTGGCGGAGGGCGCGGCCGAACGTGACGGCCGCCTCGTTGAGCTCTGTGCTGAGCATCGCTCTCGCCCCCCTCAGCCGCAGCAGCCGCCGCCGGCGCGGCAGTTGGCGGCGAAATCGATCCCGATCTGGGCACTGACGACCGCCGCGGTCTCGCGGCAGACGGACTGGAACGCCGCGGTGGCGGCGACGTAGCTGGCGATGGATGGGACGGCGAGCATGGCCGCCTGGAGTCGCTCCAGCTCGACCCGCTGGGCCGCGGTCAGGACCCCCATCATCGCCTCGGTCCGGAGCTCGACCTGTCGGGTCCTGAACGCGTCGATCGCCGCGGTCGCCGCGGGATCCGTGGAGATCGCCGCGTCGGCCGCGACCAGGGCGGTGAACTCAGGGCTGGCCTGCAACGCGGCCCCGAACGCCCCGGCCGCCGCGAGGGCCTCCGCTTCTGCGGTGCGTGTCGCGGCCGCGATGCCGGTCGCATCCTGGATCGATGGGGAGATCATCGTGGTCGGGCCTCCAGTCATGCGACGAGCGCGGTCGGCGCGAGGGTGCGGTCGAGCAGCTCGCCGAGCCGGTCGAGGCCGACGACCTCGCCATCGAGGAGCGGGATCTCGAGGATCGGGACGGGGAACTGCCGCTCGATGTCCGCGAGGTACGCCTGCTGCATCTGCCAGCGAGCGCGGGCGTAGGGCGTCCGCGAGGCCTCGTCGGGCAACACCATGTTGGCGACGATGAGCCCGAGCGGGATCCCGAGGGTTCTCAGCTCGGCGATCGCCCGCGTGGCCTCGACGATCGGCGTCGCCTCCGGGTACATGACGAAGGCGAAGGTGCTCTGTCCCGGGTCGCGCATCATCTCGATGACCCGGCTGAACCGGGCCTTCGCGACGTCGTCTGCGGCCTCCGTGCCGACCGAGGCGAAGACCTTGATATCGATCTGGCGGCTCCAGTCGATCGGGAGCTCGAGGAGCCGCAGCGTGTGGCCGGTCGGCGCCGTGTCGAAGACGGTGACGTCGAACGAGTCGCGGCTGGCGAGCTCGATGAACTGGTCGAACGCCGCCATCTCCTCGGTGCACGGCGAGTCGAGCTCCTCGCGCATCGCTGCGACCGACTGGGCGCTCCGCCCGCGGGCCACCGCGTCGGCGATGATCCGGTCCGTGTAGGCGATCGCGGCCGCCCTGGCGTCCACGCGGGCCGCCCACAGCCCCTCGACGCCGTCGACGGGCGCGGGCTGGGTC
>JBAWVU010000301.1:0-3742 GCA_037147135.1 Chloroflexota bacterium | reverse complement strand
GGCTGCCGTGGCGGTGGTCGTGATCGTGCCCACGATGTTCCCGGCGACATCCGTGATCGTGAAGACCCACCCGCCGAGCGTCGGCTCCGTCGTGCCCTGCTTGCCGTCACCGTCGAGGTCGTTGAACTTGACGACGCAGAGCGTGCCGGTCTTCGTCTGGCGGTTGCCGAAGGTCACGGTCGTGGTCTCGTCCGCCACGACGGTCTCCGCCTGGGTGCCTCCAACGGGGATCGTGGGCGTCCAGCCGGCCTGTTGCGTCTCGGTGACCGTGTAGGTCCCGGCCGGCAGGTCGATGCTTGCCTCGGTTCCCGTGGCGGAGGTGGCGGTCGTCATGGTGCCCACGACGGCGCCGGCGGCGTCCGTGATCGTGAAGACCCACCCGCTGAGCGTCGGCTCGGTCGCGCCCTTGAGGCCGTCGCCGTCGAGGTCGTTGAACTTGGTGACGCAGAGCATGCCCGTCTTCGTCTCGCGGTTGCCGAAGGTGAGGGTCGTCGTCTGCCCGGCGACGATCGTGACCGTCTGCGGTCCCGCGGGAGTGGGCGTGGTCTGGATCCAGCCGGCCTGGAATGTCTCGGTGACCCTGTAGGTCCCGACCGCCAAATCGATGCAGGTCCGGGCCGCCGCGGCGGTGGTCGTGATCGTGCCCACGACGGCGCCGCCGGCATCCGTGATCCTGAAGACCCACCCGGCGAGCGTCGGCTCAGTCGCGCCCTTGAGGCCGTCGCCGTCGAGATCGTTGTACTTGACGATGCACAGGGTGCCGGTCTTCGCCTGGCTGTTGCCGAAGGTGAGGGTCGTGGTCTGCCCGGAGACGATCGTGACCGTCTGCGGTCCCACAGGAGTGGGCGCGGTCTGCGTCCAGCCGGCCTGGGGTGTCTCGGTGACCTTATAGGCCCCGGCCGGCATTTCGGCACAGGTCCGGGCCGCCGCGGCACTGGTCGTGATCATGCCCGCGACGCCGCCGCCGGCATACTCGATCGTGAAGACCCACCCGCCGAGCGTCGGCTCGGCCGTGCCCTTCTTGCCGTCGCCGTCGAGGTCGTTGAACTTGACGATGCAGAGCAGGCCGGTCGCGGCCGCGGCGCGGGCTCCTGCCGCGGCGCCCGCAGGTGCCGGTATCGAGCTCGCGGTCACGCCGCCGACGAACGTCGCCAACACCAGGACGAGCGCGAGCATCCAGGACGAGAGGAGGAACGGGGTCGATCGTCGCATCGCTGCACCACCTCGCTGGGTGTGGTCGCACGGGGTGCGCCACGGGGATGGAGGGGGCGCCGGGCAGGGGTCGCCGCGCCCCACCTACGTCGCCGGGAAGGCGGGCCGCGCTGCGACAGGGCGCGCCCGCCCGCTCGCGCGGCGCTGGCGGACTCGCCGGCCTCCCATCGCGGGGGCGGGACCACGGATCCCGTCCGGCGGGCACCGCAGGACCAGAATCGGACCGGGCGCGCCTGCACCCCCCTTCGAGTCACCCTCCCTGGCTGACGTCGTTCCCGAAGAGCCGAGGCAGGACCCACTATGGGCGACGCACGTGCGAAGTCAAGCACCGCGCGACCGGTGCCGGCCGGGTGCCGCCCTCGTGCCGCCCGACGGTCTCTCCGCGGGCACCGCCGTCAGGCGTCGCGGCCGCGCAGCTCCCAGGCGATGACCTCGGACCCGGCCCGGAGGTCCGTGTCGGGCGGGATGAAGATGAGGCCGTTCGCCGCCGCCAGCGACGCGAGCATGTAGGAGTCCTGGCCCCCGGACGACCGTGCGACGAGGCCGTCCGGCCGGTCCGGGTCGGGCTCGAGGACGACTCGCGTGATGGTCTCCCGCCCCGCCGAGCCGCCCATCCGCTCGGCCAGCCGCGCGATCCGGACGGGCCTGTCGAATGCATGCCGATGGCCGGCGAGGATGCGCAGGACCGGACGGACGAACAGCTCGAACGTGACGACGACGCTCACCGGGTTGCCCGGCAGGCCGAACAGGTGGACGGTCCGATCGCCCGACATCGCGCGGGCGAACGCGAACGGGCGGCCGGGCTTGATCGCGACGCGCCAGAGCGACATCGTGCCCACGTCGGAGAACGCCGCCTTCACGTGATCGTGGGCGCCGACCGACACGCCACCGCTGAGGACGACGACGTCCGCCCATGCGACCGCGTCGCGCACCATGGTGAGCAGGTCGGGCAGGGTGTCTCGTGCGATCCCCAGCTGCCTGACGACCGCGCCCGCCTCTGTCGCCTGCGCGGCGAGCGCGAGCGAGTTCGAATCGTGGATCTGCGCGGGGCCCAGCGGCGATCCCGGCGGGACCAGCTCGTCGCCCGTCGAGATGACCGCCACTCGCGGGCGACGATGGACCTCCACAGCCGCGGTCCCGGTCGCCGCGAGCAGCGCGATCGCGGCCGGGTCACACATACGCCCCCGGTCGAGGAGGGGAGCCCCGGCCGCCACGTCGCTCCCCGCGAAGCGCACGTTGTCTTCCGGGCCGACCGCCGCGCGGATCGCGACCGTCGCCGGGACCTCCGCGGCGCCGTATGCCGCGTCCGTGTCCTCGACCGGGACGACCGCGTCGGAGCCGATCGGCATCATCGCGCCTGTCATGATCCGGATCGCCGTCCCGCGCCCGACCTCCGTCTCCGGAGCGCGGCCGGCCGCCACCTCGCCGAGGACGCGCAGCACGACCGGCGCGCCGGCCGTCGCCGTGGCGACGTCCGCGCTGTGCACCGCGAAGCCGTCCATCGCGCTGTTGTCCCAGGAAGGGACCGTGAGCGCCGAGCTGACGGGCGCCGCGAGGACGAGCCCGCCGGCGTCGGCGAGGTCCACCGTCTCGGCCGGGAGCGGGCCGATGCCCTCGAGGACCCGGCGCTGTGCCTCGGGGAGCGGGATGAGATCCGGCAGGTCGGGCGTGGACACGGGAGAGATCCCTCCGCTGGCTTCGGCCAGTTGGCCGACACGATGTGCGGACGCCCTTGGAGTATGAGGGTCTGGTGCGCCGGTGGCCTACCGCCCCGCCCACCCCGTCACCGCGTCGACGGCGCGCTGCCACTCCGCGTGGCCCTCCGCGCGTCGAGCCGCATCGAGCCTCGGCTCGAAGGTCCGGCTGGTCCCGGGGAGCGGCGGCAGGTCGCTCTCGCTCGCCCAGAGGCCGGAGCCCAGCCCGGCGAGGAGCGCCGCCGCCCGGGCGGTGGTCTCCCCGAACGACGATCGCACGACGGGGATCCCCAGCCAGTCGGCCTGGATCGCGCACGCCGCGTCGCTCGCGGAGAGGCCGCCGCCGACCTTCAGCTCCGTGACGGTCACGCCGGTGGAGCGCCGGATCTCCGCGAGGATCGCATCCAGCTGGAAGCCGATCGAGTCGAGGAAGGCCCGGGCGATGTGCGCGCGCGTGTGGCCCAGCGTGAGGCCGAGGATCGAGCCGCGCGCCTCGCGCACGTCGTAGGGGACGTTGAGCCCGGTGAACGCGGGGACGAAGACGACGCCGGCCGCATCGTCCACCGAGGCCGCGAGGTCTCCGAGCTCCTCGTCGCGGTCGATGATCCGGGCGCCCTCGCGCAGCCAGCGAACGCCGGCGCCGGTCACGGTCGTGTCCGCTTCGAGGCAGTAGGTCGGCCGGCCGTCGACGAGCCACGCCAGGTAGACCTTGATCGTCTCGAGGTCTGGCACCGCGTCGCCCAAGCAGACGCTGACGAACGAGGCGGTCCCGTGGGTCGCCTCGGCGTCGCCGGCCCGCCGGCAGTCATAGCCGAACAGGGCTCCCTGCTGGTCGG
>JBAWVU010000300.1:0-3746 GCA_037147135.1 Chloroflexota bacterium | reverse complement strand
GGGGTTTGTCAATACCCCAGGGGGGTATGCGGAGATCGACGGGTGCCACGCTCTCGTGTCGGGAGGACATGAGCATGTCAACGATTCGGACACGAGGATGTCAACAACCGGGACACTGATGTCACATCCGGGTCGATCCAGCGGGTCGCCTGCCGCGGAGCCGCTGGGTGGTCGGGGCTCGGTCCTGGCCCGGAGCGACGTCGTCTCGGACCGGATCTGCAGGCATCCTGGCGTCGGCCACCTCAGCCGCGACGACGTCACGGAGCGGTATCGTTCGAGTCCGGCGGGCGCACCCGTTCTGCACCATCGTGACGACATCGCCCGATATGTCGTCGTGTGCCATCCGGCCCTATGCGGGCGCGGTGGGCAGGTCATCGTCTCGTGTATCGCGGTCCGCAGGATCGCGACCGCGGGGGCACGTGCGATGGGGATCCGCGAGTCACTCGGAGTCCGTTCGGGGACTCCATCTGCGCCGACGCTCGCCGACTTCACCGTCCTGGACCTCGAGACGACGGGTCTCTACCCGACCCAGGATCGCGTCGTGGAAATCGGTCTCGTGCGGATGCAGCCCGACGGGCGGGAGATCGACGCCTGGACTACGGTCATCGACCCCTGCCGTGACGTCGGGCCGACGAGCATCCACGGGCTTACGGCGCGCCAGGTCTTCGGCGCGCCTCGGTTCGTGGAGGTCGCCGACGAGCTGCTCTGGCGGCTCGGGGACACCATCCTCGTCGCGCACAACGCGTCGTTCGACCTCCGCTTCCTCGACGCCGAATTCGGGCGCGCCGGCTACGGCCATCCGCTGACCACCGCGGTCTGCACGATGGCCGGCCCGAACGCGCTCGGGATGGTGAGCGGGCGTAGCCTCGCGGACTGCTGCGCCGAGCTTGGGATCGCGCGCGGACCGGCGCATTGCGCCCTCGATGACGCCCGGGCCGCATCGCACATCCTCGTCGCCATGTTCACCCGCACGGCCCCCGCAGAATTCGTCGTCCCTGGGGCGGTGCTCGCGCATCGCGAGCGTCCGCCGACGTGTTCGGTCAGGCTGCGGACCGAGCCGCGTCCGCCGCGGTCCGAGACGAGCCTCGCAAGCCTCGCGTCTCGGGTGCGCGTGTCGGGGGACGGGGCCACGAGTCCGGAGGCGCTCGTGCGCTATCTCGCCGTCCTGGATCGCGTCATCGAGGACCGGACCGTCACCGAGGACGAGCTTGCGCTCCTCGCTGAGACGGCAGAGAGCTGTGGCCTCGGACCGGACCAGCTCGCGTCGATCCACCATCGATACGTTCACGCCTTGTGGCGCCTCGCGAAGGCGGACGCCTGCATCACCGATGCCGAGCGCCGCGAGATCGAAGAAGTGTCCGAACTCCTCGGCGCTCCTCCGGACGACGACGAGGACGCGGCCGAGGCGGCGGTGCCGGTCGTCCGCTCGGACCTTGCCGGCATGACCGTGTGCTTCACCGGGGACAGCTCGTGCTCGGTCGCCGGCCGACATCTCGACCGCGACATCGCGGAGGTGCTCGCGACGACCCACGGACTTACGGTGAAAACCGCGGTGTCTGGGAAGCTCGACATCCTCGTCCTCGCGGACGTGGACTCTCAGTCAGGCAAGGCGAGGAAGGCGCGCGAACTAGGCGTCCGGCTGATGGACGAGCGCGCGTTCTGGCGGGCGCTCGGAGTGGCGGTGGACTGAGGAGTGGTGATGTCCTCCCGATGGTGCGACTGCCTCGACGGGCCAGTCTTCGCGACGGCCGAGCCGCCGCTGCTTGACCACGGTTCCGGCTGCGGCTTCCCGGAGGCGTCCTGCAGAGTGCCGGAGCATCGAATGACCGTTCACGCGGAATGCGGTCGGCCCGTCGAGATGCGGTTCTGCGGGTGCACGCACCCCGACTTCGGCTTCACCCTCGATCCCGACCGGGGGTGGTGGGTCCATCCTCCATGCGGATGGCCGACTCGCGCCTGGTTCGCCGCGACAGGATCGCGCGCGCCCGAGCGCCTGCGCGGGCTTCGGCCCGTCACGTTCCATGAGTACGTCCCCATCCGCCGGACGCCGAAGGCTCGGTATCAGCTCATGGACGACGGGCAGCGCGCCGTCAACGCTGCGTCCATCGGTCGCTCTGTTCGCGACTGACGTCAACGGCCCGGACGCTTCCCGGCGGGCTGGCCGACCGACTGCCCCCGGCCGCTGCGGGGATCGCGCGCGGGCCGCGTTGCCGGGCCGCGCGCTGACGCTACGGGCGGCGGACCAGCTGCGGATCACCTGCGTGGAGTCCGCCGCATCACGGTGGAGCCAACTCAGGCGATCTTTCCCAGCTGGGGGATCGCCTGCCGGCTGGACGCCACGGCGTGGCGGTTGGCCAGGTGAGCGCGGATCTCGAAGAGGGTCTGGCCATCACGCTCGGTCAGCCCGTCGAGCATCAGGCGACGGGTCGGGTCGGCGAGTGCGCGGAGTGGGTCTCCCAAGGGTCGGCGCCGATGATGTGCAAGTCCGCGCTTGCATGTCAACGGGGACCCGTCGATCCAGGCCGATTCCACACAGGGTGCACCCCGACGTCGGACATCAGCAAGGCCGAAGGGAGCGACACCCAGGACGTCCCTGGGCGGCCCATTGGATACGGGTCACGGGAGGAACCTCACGCCGCCGCCCATGCCTCCGAGAGCACCTCGGCCTGTTCGAGCACGAGCTGCGTGGCCTGCTCCTGCTTGTCCGGCGGATACCCGTGCTTGCGGAGGATCCGTTTCACGAGGACGCGGAGGCCGGCGCGGACGTTCTCGCGGATGGTCCAGTCGATGGTGACGTTCGCCCGGACCTGCTCGGTGAGCTCACGGGCGATCGCGAGGAGCTCCGGCTCACCGAGGATCGCGACCGCGCTGTCGTTCGTCCCAAGGGCGTCGTAGAAGGCGAGCTCGTCGTCCGTGAGGCCCAGCTCCTCACCGCGGGCGGCCGCCTCGCGCATCTCCTTCGCGATCGCGATGAGCTCCTCGATGACCTGTGCCGTCTCCACGGCCCGGTTCTGGTACCGGCGGATCGACTGCTCCAGGAGGTCGGCGAACGAGCGGGCCTGAACGACGTTTCGCCGACTCCGTGTCCTGATCTCGCCCGCAAGGAGCTTGCGGAGCAGCTCCACGGCGACGTTGCGCTGCGGGAGCGCCCGGACCTCGGCGAGGAACTCGTCCGAGAGGATCGAGATGTCGGGCTTCCGGAGGCCCGCGGCGGCGAAGACGTCGATGACCTCGTCGGAGACGATCGCGGCGCTGACGATCTGGCGGATCGCGTGGTCGAGCTCCTCGTCGGTCTTCCGCTCGCCGGCCACGCCCTTCGCGAGCACCGCGCGGACGGCCTGGTAGAAGCCGACGTCGTCGCGGATCGCGAGCGCCTCGTCCGCCGGAACGGCGAGCGCGAAGGCGGCCGAGAGCTCCGTGACCACCTGGAGGAGTCGAGCCTTCCCGTCCTCCTGCGCGAGGATGTGCTCCTGCGCGAGCGGGAGGAGCTCGAGGCGGTCCTCACCCGATCCCGTGACCCAGACGCCGTGGTCGAAGCCGTGGAAGAGCCCGGCGCAGATCTCGTGCTTCTCGAGCATGAGGGCAACCGCTTCGCGTTGGTCGATCGCGGTCCGGCCTGACCCGCCCGACTCCGTGTAGGTCGCGAGCGCCTGGCGGAGCTCGTCCGCGAGGCCGAGGTAGTCGACGACGAGGCCGCCGGGCTTGTCGCGGAAGACGCGGTTCACCCGGGCGATCGCCTGCATGAG
>JBAWVU010000299.1:0-3762 GCA_037147135.1 Chloroflexota bacterium | reverse complement strand
GCCGCCGCTAGAATCGGGCCTCCCGTCCCGAACCGGAGGCCTCCGCAGCCATGCAGCTCCTCGCACTCCGACGCTGGCCCGAGCTCGACGAGGCCGAGCAGCGCCGGATCCTCGCCCGCTCCAACGAGCGCATCTTCGACCCGAAGCTCCGCGCGAGCATCCAGGCGATCTACGACGACGTCGCCGCCCGTGGGGACATCGCGGTCTCCGACGCGACCGCCCGGTTCGACAAGGCCGACATCCCGCCGCAGCGCCTCGCGGTCACGGCCGAGGAGCTCGCCGCCGCGCATGCGTCGATCGACCCCGCGCTCCTCGACGCGATCCGCGTCGCGATCGCGAACGTCCGCGCCTTCTCCGAGGCGCAGCTCGCCGCGACCGCCGGCGGCTGGCGGGCGGAGATCCGGCCGGGAGTGATCGTCGGGGAGAAGTTCTCGCCGATCCCGTCGGTCGGCCTGTTCATCCCGTGCGGGAAGGCCTCCTACCCGTCGGTGCTCGTCCAGATCGGGACCCCCGCGGTCGTCGCGGGTGTGCCGGACATCGCGGTCGTCGTTCCGCCGGTGCCGGGCACGTCCGACGTGGACGTGGCGACGCTCGCCACGGCGCACGAGCTGGGGATCACGCGCGTCTACCGCGCGAACGGCCCGGCGGGGATCGCGGCGATCGTCCTGGGGACGGAGTCGATCTCCCGGGTCCGCAAGGTCGTGGGCCCGGGCAGCCCGGCCGTGACGATGGCGCAGATCATCGCGCAGGGCTACGGCGTGCTCACGAGCATGATCTCGGGGCCGTCGGAGAGCGTCGTGGTGGCGGACGCGAGCGCAGACCCGTACCGCGTCGCCCTCGACCTCCTCAACGAGGCGGAGCACGGCGAGGACTCGGCCGCGCTCCTGCTCACCGACTCGCTCGCGCTCGCCGAGGCGGTGGACGCCGCTGCTGCGACGATGATCGAGCTCCTCCCGGAGCCCCGCGCGAAGGCCGCCCGGAGCGCCCTGGGGGTCTGGGGCGGCGCCTTCGTCTTCGACTCGATGGCCGAGGCGGTCGCCTTCGCGAACACGTACGCGGTCGAGCACATCCAGCTCGCGACGGCCGATCCGGAGGCGACGCTCGCCGGCCTGGTGTACGGAGGCGAGGCGCTCCTCGGCCAGCACACGACGATCAGCGAGACGAACTTCGTCATCGGGGTGCCGGCGACGCTCCCCACCGGCGGGTTCGCCCAGGTCACCGGCGGCGTGACGGCGCGGACCTTCACCGTCCCGATCGCGATCTCCAGGCTCGACGAGGCCGCGCTCCGCGAGCTCGCCCCGCCGACGCTCCTCCTCGCCGACCACGAGGGCTTCCCCGCGCACGCGAACGCGCTGCGCCTGCGGGGGCTCGGCTGATGGCGGACATGCCGGAGGACGCGCGTGGAGGCGCGCCGGACGACGGTCGCGCGTCGGCCACGCAGGAGGACGGTCGCGCCGCGGACACGCGCGCCGCGCTGTTCGAAGAGGAAGAGGCGCTCGTCTCGGCCGGGCCGGCCGCGCCGGTCGCCGGGCACGCGGCCGTCCTCAACGTCCACGACGTGGAGCGGATCGCGGCCTCGGTGCTCAGCCCGGGGGCGGCGGCGTACTACGACGGCGGTGCGTGGGACGAAGAGACGCTCGCGGACAACCTTGCCGCGTTCTCGCGCTGGCGATTCCGGCCGCGGGTCCTGATCGACGCCGCGGATCGAGACCTCTCGGTGGAGGTGCTGGGACGGCGCTGGCCGACGCCGTACGGCATCGCCCCGCT
Organism: Chloroflexota bacterium; assembly: GCA_037147135.1. GTDB lineage: Bacteria > Chloroflexota > Limnocylindria > Limnocylindrales > CSP1-4 > CAIYQJ01. Next base: position 1,995 of record JBAWVU010000299.1, on the reverse strand, counting down.
GGCGCTCCAGCAGCTCGCGGACCCCGGAGGCGAGGTCGCGGCGGCCAGGGCGTGCGCGGCACGCGACGTGACCTTCACCCTCTCCACCCTCGCGAGCACGACGATCGAGGAGGTGGCCGAGGTCGGCGGACCGCGCTGGTTCCAGCTCTACGTCACGCCCGACGTCGACTGGACGCTCTCGCTCGTCCGCCGCGCCGAGGCGGCGGGATACGAGGCGCTCGTCATGACGGTCGACGCACCGAGCCTCGGCAAGCGCGAGCGCGACCACCGGGTGGGGCTCACACTGCCGCCGGGCGTCCGCTACCGCAACCTCGTGAAGCCGGCGAGCCCCGACCCTGGGCACCCAGCCGGCACCTCCGACGACGAGTACCCACAGCTCTACGCGAAGGAGTACCTCAAGCCGTCGCTCACGCACGAGGACCTCGCGCGGCTCGTCCGCGAGTCACGGCTTCCGGTCATCGTGAAGGGCGTGCTCCGCGGCGACGATGCGCGGGGGATCGTCGATGCCGGGGCCGCCGGCGTGTGGGTCTCCAACCACGGCGGCCGCCAGCTGGACCGCTCGGTCGCGGCGATCGACGCGCTGCCGGACGTGGTCGCGGCGGTCGGGGATCGCGTGCCGGTGCTCTTCGACAGCGGGATCCGGCGCGGGATGGACACGCTCATCGCGCTCGCGCTGGGGGCGCGGGCCGTCTTCATCGGGCGACCGCTCCTCTGGGGGCTCGCGTGGGACAGCGAGCGCGGTGCGGGACGCGTCCTCGACATGCTCACCGAGGAGCTCGACCTCGCGATGGCGATCGCCGGCACGCCCCGGGCGTGTGCGATCGACCGGAGCATCCTCGTCCGCGCCGAGGCCGCGCACCTGCCGTGGACGGACCGGTGAGCCGCGAGGGATCTCAGCCCTCCCGCAAGGGACCGCGGCCTTCCGGCGGGCAGGGACCGCGGCCGTCGGGCAAGGGGCCGCGGCCGGTCAGCCAGCTTGACGCCATCGGCCCGTACGTCATGGGCAAGCCGCCGCGGCCGGAGACGGAGCGGGGCGCAAAGCTCAGCTCCAACGAGAACCCGTTCGGCCCTTCGCCCCTGGGGATCGCGGCAGCCGTCGCGGCCCTGCCGGGCGTGAACCGCTACCCCGACGACCCGGGCCGGCTGCGAGAACGGATCGCGGCCGTGCACGGCCTCTCGGCCACGCAGGTGCTCACCGGCGCCGGCAGCGACGAGATCATCCACCTCGTCTGCTCCGTCTACCTCGAACCGGGGCGGCGCATGATCCTCGGCGACCCGCCCTACGGGATCCACCGGATCGCCGGGCAGCTCTCGGGCGCCGAGCTCGTCAGGGTCCCGCTGCTCGACTCCGTCCACGACCTGCCCGCGATGGCGGCCGCGGCCCGCCCGGGCGACGTCGTCGCCGTGACGAACCCCCATAACCCCACCGGGACCGCGGTTTGCCCCGACGCGCTGCGCGACTTCCTCGTCTCGGTGCCCGGCGACTGCGTCGTGCTCGTCGACGAGGCGTACCACGAGTACATGGACGACGACGTCCGCGTGAGCGCCATCACCCTGCTCGACCTCCACCCGGGGCTGGTGGTGAGCCGGACCTTTTCCAAGGCCTACGGGCTCGCCGGCCTCCGCATCGGCTACGGCATCGCGCAGCCGGAGACGCTCGAACCGATGGAGCGCGTCCGCCTGCCGGCCAACGTGAACGCCGTGGGCATGGCCGCCGCAGTCGCGGCGCTCGGCGACCGGGCGCACGTTGAGCGGACCGTGGCGCTCACCGTCGCGGGCCGGCGTCGCCTCATCGAGGCGTGCGGCCGCCTGGGCCTCACGTGCGTGCCCTCGCAGGCGAACTTCGTGCTCGTCGCCGACCGCGACGAGTGGCCGGAGGCGCTCGCCGCAGAGGGGATCGCCGTGCGGCCGGGCAGCAACCTCGGGCTCCCGGGCTGGCACCGCGTGACCATCGGGACGCCGGCGCAGATGGACCGCGTCATCGAGGTGCTGGAG
>JBAWVU010000298.1:0-3795 GCA_037147135.1 Chloroflexota bacterium | reverse complement strand
GCGTAGTTCCCGCCCGCCTTCCGATCCCTGGGCGTGTCGCGTCGTTGTGCCCGGCCGAGCTCGCGGTGACCGCGCGTGCGGCGTTCGCGTGCGGCGGCGCCTCGCTCGGACCTGGGCAGCGGCCCTCCCGTGCAGAGAATGGACGCGGCCCCGCCGACCGCGGGGTATGCTCGCCGGGATGAGCGACCCGTTCGACGACTACCTGCGCGAGCTCGCGCGCCGCGAGCGCGGCGGACCCGGCTCACCCGCGGGCGACGGGACCGATGCCGGCGACGAAGCATCGGCTGCGTCAGCGCCCGGTGATGAGCCCGTCGCGGGCGACCCAGCGGACGCGGAACCCGCGGACACGGCGACTGATGCGGAGAGCCCCGTCGGCAGCGACGCGTCGACGGGGGAGCCCACGCCACTCCGCCGCCGCCGGCGCCGTCGTCGCGGCTCGGGTGGCAGCGGCGCCGGCGGACCCAGGGACGGAGCGGCGGTCGGCGACCGGTTCCGCGGCGCGGGTCGCGCCGTCGCGATCGTCGCGGTCATCTTCGTACTCCTCCTCTTCTTCGGCTTCTTCGGGTCGATCCTCGACCTGTGGACCGACGTCATCTGGTTCGACAGCGTCGGCTACCAGAGCGTCCTGTGGACGCGGGTCGGCACCCAGATCGTCCTGTTCCTCGTCGCCTTCGTCGGGATCCTCATCCTGCTCGGGCTCGACCTCTGGCTCGCCGGCCGTCTTGCGCCGCCCCCGGGGACCGGCGGCGACCGCCTGCGTGGCCTCCTCACCCGCTTCAACGAGGCCGCGACCGCCGGTCAGCGGAACGCTGGCCAGTTCAGCCGTGATCGGTACACCGGTGGCTTCGGGCCGTTCGGGCCGGAGGCGCGCGGACCGGTGGGCGGCCCAGCGATCGATGTCGACATGGACATCCCCGACCTCGTCCCGATCGGCCGGTGGGTCCTCTTCGCGGTCGCCGGGCTCGCCGCCCTCACCCTTGCGAGCCGCCTCACGGGGAGCTGGGAGACGATCCTGCTCTGGCAGCACCAGGTCCCGTACGAGGTCGCCGGGGCCACCCCCGTCGTCGACCCGATCTTCGGGCGGAACATCTCGTTCTTCATATTCGAGCTCCCGTTCCTCCGGCTCGTCCAGTCCGTCCTCAACGGGATCCTCGTCGTGGCGCTCCTGCTCGCGCTCGGCCGCTACATCCTCTCGGCCGTGCGGGGCGGGCTCGCGTTCGGGACGGGGCCGCGGCTCCACCTCGCCCTCCTCGCCGGGCTCTGGCTCCTGTCGGTCGCGCTCGGCTACCAGCTGGACAAGCTCGAGCTCTCGTACTCGGCGAGCGGGGTCGCCGCAGGCGTGAGCTACACCGACGCGAACGCCCGCTTCCTCGCGTTCGACGCCCTCACCGTCGTCGCCGCGCTCACCGCCGCGTTCCTCGTCGCGAGCGCGTTCACTCGCTGGGTCGTGCCGGTCGCGCTCGCCGTCGTCGTCTGGTTCGGCGCGTCCGTCGCGCTCGGCGTCGTCTACCCGGAGATCGTCCAGCGCTTCGTCGTCGCCCCGAACGAGTACGCGACCCAGGCGCCGTACATCGGCAACAACATCTCGATGACGCGGCTCTCGTACGAGGTGGACGGCTGGAGTCCACAGCCGTACCAGGGGGGCGCGCCTCTCACGGAGGCCGCGGTCAAGCTGGATGCTGCCACGTTCACCAACGCGCGGCTCTGGGACTACCGGCCGCTCGGCGACACGCTCGACCAGCTCCAGACGGTCCGCCAGTACTACGACTTCTACGACGTCGACACCGACCGGTATCCCCTCCTCGGTGACATCCGGCAGGTCATGCTCTCGGGCCGCGAGATGGCGCTCGACAAGAACCCGCAGGCGCTCAACTGGATCAACGAGCACCTGGTGTTCACGCACGGGTTCGGCGTCGCGATGGTCCCGGTGAACGCGGTCGACGACCAGGGGCTCCCCAGGCTAATCATCTCCAACCTCCCGCCGGTCTCTACCTCTGGTGCGCCGACGGTCACGGAGCCCCGCATCTACTTCGGCGAGCGTCCCAACAGCTGGATCGTCACCGGGGCGCGACAGCCCGAGTTCGACTACCCGGTGGGGGACCAGCAGTCGGGCGGGGAGACGACGACGCGCTGGACCGGCACGACGGGCATCAAGATCGACTCGACTCTCACCCGGCTCCTCTTCGCGCTCCGGTTCCGGGACCTCAACCTGCTCATCAGCGACCAGATCACCGCCGACTCGCAGCTCCTCATGCACCGGACGCTCGACGAGCGGCTCAGCCTCATCGCGCCGTTCCTCCGCTACGACAAGGATCCATACCTCGTCGTGGACGCGGACGGCCGGCTCTCGTACATCCAGGACGCGTACACGACGAGTGACCGGTTCCCGGCGGCGCAGCCCTTCGACCAGTCCCAGCTCCCCGACGGGAGCGGGCTCGCAGGCGAATCGTTCAACTACCTGCGCAACAGCGTGAAGATCGTCCAGGACGCGTACGACGGGCAGATCTCCTTCTACGTGTCCGACCCGTCCGACCCGATCATCCGCGCCTACGAGGGTGTCTTCCCCGGGCTCTTCAAGCCGCTGTCCGAGTTCCCGGAGGCGCTCCGCCAGCACATCCGCTGGCCGGAGGAGATCTTCAACGTCCAGGTACGCGTCTTCGCCCGGTACCACGTGACGAACACGCAGTCGTTCTACAACAAGGACGACCTCTGGACGGTCCCGGCGAACCCCGCCGGGGCGACGCAGCAGCTCCCGCCGGAGGCCTACTACGTCATCATGCGGATGCCCAGCGAACCGCTCCCGGAGTTCCTCCTCCTCCAGCCGATGGTCCCGGCGCAGCGGCCGAACATGATCGCGTGGATCGCGGCGCGCAACTCGCCCGCGGACTACGGCACCGTCCGCGTCTACCAGTTCCCGCGCGACACGTCGATCTTCGGGCCGACGCAGATCGAGGCTCGCATCGACCAGGACCCGGTGATCTCGTCGCAGATCACGCTGTGGAACCAGTCCGGCAGCCAGGTGATCCGCGGGAACCTCATCGTCGTGCCGGTCGGGGACTCGATCGTCTACCTGGAGCCGATCTACCTCCAGTCGACGTCGTCGTCGTTCCCGCAGTTCACGAAGATCGTCGTCGCGACCTCGACGACCGTCGAGTGGGCCGACACCCTCCAGCAGGCGCTGGACAAGGTCGTCGCGAACGAGCCCGGAGCGTCACCCTCGCCCGGCGCGTCACCCTCGCCCGGCGCGTCGCCCTCGCCGGCGCCTTCGCCGTCCCCGGGGGCCACGCCCACGCCGCGTCCGAGCACGGTGCCGTCGCCCTCCGCCGGTCCGCTCCCGTCCGACGTCACGGCCCTCATCGCGTACGCGAACCTCCACTTCGAGCTCGCGCAGAGTGCGCTCCGGGCCGGTGACTTCGCGACGTACGGCGACGAGATGAAGCTCGTCGAGGCCGCGCTCGCCGAGCTGACCCGGCTCACCGGGGCGAGTCCCATTCCCTCGGCCGCGCCCTCGCCGATCGTGCCGACCCCGCTGCGCGCGCTCGTATTGCTGACGATGGTCAGTGGCGGTTTCCCGCTAATGATATTATTCCTTATAAATTTGAAAAGGCAATTATTTTATTCGAAGATAAATATTTTTATTTTCACAACGGGGTGAATCCTCTTTCGATTGCGAAAGCCGTTTATCGCGATGTGAAAGCCGGAAAAATCATCGCCGGAGGCAGCACCCTCACCATGCAAGTGATTCGCTTGGCGCGAAAAGGGAAATCGCGGACGGTTTTTGAGAAGATGATTGAG
>JBAWVU010000297.1:0-3807 GCA_037147135.1 Chloroflexota bacterium | reverse complement strand
CCGACGGGGCGACGCTCGGGGCGACCGACGGCTCGACCGACGGGGCGACGCTCGGACCGCAGAAGATGATGTGACTGATCGTCTTGTCGGCGGGCTCCGGCGCCGTGTCGAACGCGCCACTGCCGTTCGAATCGGCCCAGACGGTCTGGCCGGCGAGCGGATCGTTGAAGACCGTGTTCGCGTGCCCGTCCGTCGAGACGTCCGAACCGGCCTTCACGATGACCTTGGCGTAGTTCTGAGTCAGCACGTACGTGGACCCACCAGGGTTCTCCAACTTCGTGCAGTCGCTACCCCAGGTAGCCTCGTGATTGTTGGCCGCAGACCCCTCCGCGTAGCCACTGACCGTCGCATAGGCCGGGACCGCCGTCGCCGTCGCCGTGCCGGCGCCTGGGCCGGCCAGCGAGAGAGCGACCATGCCCGCGACGGCGAGCCAGCCGACCTTTCTGAAGAGAGCCGTTCGGGCCGGGGCCCGGGTGTTGCGTGTCATTCGATGTCCTTCCCCGAGAGCTGGCGGGCCCTGGATGGACCCGGAAGGTGGCAGCGGACCTATCTGTCCGCCTGACCAGAGTGGCGGACAGTACGGGGTGCGTCTAGTACGAAAGACGCCCAAATGACGGCAAGAGGGCCATTCGGCACTGGTATCCGTTGCCCCAGCGCACCGAACGGGTCCGGACGTCATGGCCCGGACGGCAACTGCTGGTAGTACGCCCGTACCCGCCAGGCCCGGCCGTTCGCCTGGACCCGCTACGATGGCTGCCGTCTCGTCCGTCCTCTGAGGAGCCCTCGGTGCCCGCCCAGATCCAGCCCCCGGTCCGTGCGCTCGTCCGCCGCGCGATCGAACGCGCCTGGGAGCGGGCGGTGGCCGCCGGGGCGCTCCCCGCCCTGCCGGGCGGCGACGAGCCGCCGGGGATCGAGGCCGAGCGGCCCGCGAACCCCGCGAACGGGGACCTGGCCACCAACCTCGCGATGCGGCTCGCCCGGCCGTACGGGCGCGCACCGCTCGAGATCGCCCGCGCGCTCGCGGCCGAGCTCGAAGGCGACGCCGAGGCCGGCGGCGCAGACGAGGCGCGCGACGCGACACGCGAGGCGGCAGCCGCGGACGCCGCGACGCTCGTGCTCGGCTCCCCGATCGGCAGCGTGGAGGTGGCGCCGCCGGGGTTCGTCAACATCCGTCTCGCGCCGGCGTTCGTGGAGGCCGCGGTGGACGCGGCGCGCGCCGCCGGGCCGGACTTCGGACGGGTGGGCGCGGCGCGGCCGCAGCACGTGAACGTCGAGTTCGTGTCGGCGAACCCGACCGGGCCGCTCCACATCGGGAACGCTCGGGGAGCGTTCGTCGGCGACCTGCTCTGTCGGGTCCTCGAGGCCGCCGGCCACCGCGTGACCCGCGAGTACTACTTCAACGACTTCGGGCAGCAGGTGAAGAACCTCGGCGGGTCCGTCGCCGCGATCCGCCTGGGCACGCCGATCCCGGAGGACGGCTATCACGGCGACTACGTCCGCGACCTCGCCGCGGCGCTCCCGGCCGATGTCTGGAGACGCGCGAGCGAGCCCGGGGCCGACCGTGACGCGATCGTGGGGACGTGGGCGTCCGAGCGCGTCCGCGAGGGGATCGAGGCCTCGCTCGCGAATCTCGGCGTGCGGTTCGACGTCTGGAAGAGCGAGGGGTCGCTGTACACGGACGGCTCCGTCGTGCGTGCGGTCGAGCGGCTCCGCGCAGCCGGCGAGGTGTACGAGCAGGACGGCGCGCTCTGGTTCCGGTCGACCGACCACGGCGACGACAAGGACCGCGTCATCCGGAAGTCATCGGGCGACTACACGTACTTCGGGTCGGACATCGGGTACGTCACCGAGAAGTTCGGGCGCGGCTTTGACCACCTCGTCTACATCTGGGGCGCCGACCACCATGGGACGGTCCTGCGCCTGAAGAACGCGGCGGAGGCGATGGGCTACGACCGCGCGGCCGTCGAGATGCTCCTCATGGCGTGGGTCCGCTTCATCCGCGATGGGGTCGAGGTCTCGATGAGCAAGCGCGCCGGCGAGTTCATCACGCTCGACGATCTCCTCGCGGAGGTCGGCGTCGACGCGGCACGCTGGTTCTTCGGCTCGCGCGCGCACACGAGCGGGATCGACTTCGACATCGAGCTCGCGAAGACGCAGTCGAACGAGAACCCCGTCTACTACGTCCAGTACGCGCACGCCCGGATCGCGTCGATCCTTCGGCGGGCCGCCGACAGCGGCCTGCGGGCGGCCGGCTCGCTCGATGGCAGCCTCGGCAACGACGAGGTCTCGCGCGGGCTGGCGATCCAGCTGCTCCACCTGCCGGAGGTGGTGGAGGATGCAGCGGGCGCTCACGAGACCCAGGGCGTGACGGCCTACGCGACCGACCTCGCGTCCGCGTTCCACGCGTACTACCGGGACCGCCGGGTGGTCGACCCGGACGACCAGGCGACCTCGGCCGCGCGGCTCGCGCTCGTGGAGGCGACACGCCTGGGCCTCGCGAATGCGCTCGCCCTCCTAGGGATCTCCGCTCCCGAGTCGATGTAGCGCCGGGGAGCGCTGCCTACGGCGCGAGCGCCTCGAGCCGGAGCGTGTCGAGCACCGCCTCGTCACTCCCGATGAGCACGACCGGACCCTGCCCGCCGGAGACGACCTCCGCGAACGGGAGCGCACCAGCCGCCTCCAGGGCCGCGCCCGCGAACCGGTCGGAGGCCTCGGCCGTGTCCCACGCGGTCGCGAGGACGATCGCCCATGCGCCATCCGGCCCGCGGTAGAGCCCCACGCGGTCGCCGCCCCAGTCGGAAGCCGAGACCTTCGGGTCCACCGTCGAGCCCGGCGCCTGGAGCCAGACCCGGAGCTGCAGCTCGCCGAGCGTGTCCTCCGCCGCCTTCGACCACCCTGGGCCGAGGCGCCCCGCGAGTCCGTCGGGGAGGGCGACATCGATCGGCTTCTCGCCGGCGAGGTACTTGTCGGGGTGGAGGATCTGTTCGGTGGAAGCGGGGAGGTCGCCGTAGGCGCCGTTCACCGCATCCCAGCCCCCTCCCTGCTGGAGCCGCGTGACGAACGCCAGCCCGTCGACGTAGGGGAAGAGAAGCTGCTCCCGCATGATCGCCGGCAGCCCGTCGAGGACTGCCTGTGCGGCCGGGTCCGAGGCCATGGCGGCCACCTGCAGGAGATCCTGGAGCGTGAGGTTGGCCTGGGCCCATATGGTCGAGACGAGGGAAGCATCTCCTTCGACCAGCGCGCGGACCGCAAGCGCCCGGTCGCCCTGGTCCTTCCGGTCAAGACCGAGCGATCCGAGGTCGAAGTGCTGGTCCTGGAGCGCATGCGTGAGCTCGTGCGACGCGGTGTACCGCTCGAGCGGCCCGAACCCACCGGACCTCGAGACGATGTAGAGCTTCTCGTCCGTGTCGCGGTAGAAGCCGAGCACCTGGCTCTCGAGGGCCGAGAGGTAGACCTCCTCGAGCGAGCGGTCGGTAAACCAGAGCCCGAGGCCCCGGAGGAGCAGCTCGCCGTCGGCGAGGTTCTGCGGAGTGTTGTTCGTCCGGAAGTCGTCAACGAGGAGCACCTTCGCCTGGGCCTCATCGACCATGGCCGTCTCGACCGTCCTGCGCGGCTCCAGCAGACGGATCTCGGCGTCCTGCCGCTCGATCTCGGCGATCGCGGCGGGCTCGAGCGACGCGGCGGGTCCGGCCGACGAGGATGGCCCGGCAAACGGGGATGCCGGGGCGGATGGCGTGGCGCTCGGCGGCCGTGTGGGCGTCGACGCGGGCGTCATCGGGGCGGCGACGGCCAAGCAGGGCTGGTGGT
>JBAWVU010000296.1:0-3833 GCA_037147135.1 Chloroflexota bacterium | reverse complement strand
GTCAATGATTTAACAGTATAGAACTTCTTGTTGTCCTGTTCCATCTGATTTTTCAACTCCAAGAATTTTCTTTCTCCACGAAACATTTGAAATCGGGTTACGTCTCGTACGAGACGTTTTGGAGTGCGGTGGCACCTACAAAAAGGTAGGGCATGGGTCTCCGACCCTGCCGCGGCGTCCGGCAGCCGCCGGAGAGAACGTCGCCCTACCATTTTCATTCGTGTTGTTCGCGCCATTCGATGCTAAAAAAGTTACTACTCCGTTTGTTCGCGGCCCGGCCGCGCGGTGCGCTTGTCTATAGCTTTGGCGCAGCGGGCTTGATCGGTGGTTGGAGCGGGTTTGCACCTTTGACCTTCAACGTTCGCTTGAAGATTTTTCCCTCACACAGGGCGAAGAGCGTATCGAAATGCTCGCCGCTGAAACAGAGGTTTCGGCAGGCGCCGGGCGTCGGGAGAATGCAATTGACGCGGCCCGCTTGGTCGCACACCTGCACGCCCATCGCCGTGGCCGTCCCGGCGGTGGTCGCTGTTGGCGGCATCCTTGTATGGGGATGAACTCGCCGGTGACGGCCGCGCTTGATGGGGACGGTGACACGGGGCGACGCGCAGCGGCGATGATCTGAACCGACACAATCAGGTGACCCTCCGAGAGATGTTTGCCTCTCGGAGGGTCGTGGTGGAGCGAAGGTCCACCGTCGGTGATCGTATGGCCCTGCGGGCTCGATGTCAGCACATACGCGGCACAGGGGCGTGACGTTGCGCCGCCGCGGGTGGCCTGCCCGCGCTGCGGCGGACCGACCGGGCCCTGGGGAGGCTACCTGCGTCACCTGCGCGACGCTGTCGGCCTGCATCGCATCTTCGTCCCCCGGGTGCGCTGTCGGCGCTGCCGGAGAACGGCGGCCCTGCTGCCCTGGTTCGTGACCCCGTACCGCTGGGACACCGTCGACGTCATCGGCCACGCCCTCGAGCTCAACATCGCCGGGTGCGGCGTGCGCGCGATCGCGGCGACCCTCGGGCGCCCCGAGACGACCGTCCGGGAGTGGACCCGCCGCTTCGGTCGGACCGCGGACGCCCTGGCCCGGGTGCTGCTCGCGGCGGCGGTCCGGCTGGGCTGGTCGGGCTTCGACCTGCCGACCGCGTCGGGGTCCCGCTGCCTCGCCGCGGCCGATGCCCTCGGCGCCGCCTGGGCCCGCCGCCACGGTCCGGTTCCTCCCTGGCGCGTCGCGGTCCTCGTCACCGGCGGCGCCTGGCTCGCGCCCAACACGACCTCGCCCTTGGCAGCGCCGACGGTCTCGCCTCTGATGGCCCGGACATCCACAACCACCCTCCCCGAGGTGCCCCATGCCATCGGATCCTGCCGAAGCCCTTGCCCTCTGGCGCTATCACCTGATCGCCGAGGCCCTCGACCCGAAGCTCACCGGCCGCGAGCGCGGCCTCCTGGTCCGCCAGATCGCCGGTGAGCACACCAGCCCCGGAGGCGAGATCAGATCAGTGAGCCGCAACACGCTCGACCGCTGGATCCGCCGGTACCGGGCCGAGGGACTCGCCGGGCTGCACGACCGTCCCCGCTCGGACGAGGGCAGCGCGCGCCTCGATCCGGCGCTGCTCGATCTGGCGATCCGCCTGCGCCTGGAGCAGCCGGCCCGGAGTGCCGCTCACATAGCGGAGATCGTCCGGGCCCGCTCGGGCGTCCGGATCGCGGAGCGGACGCTCGCCGAGCAGTTCCGCCGACGGGGCTTCACCCGGGCCGAGCTGCTCCGTGACGGGCGCACCTTCGGGCGGTACGAGGCCGACACTCCGGACGAGCGCTGGATCGGCGACGTGCTCGTGGGTCCCTTCGTGCCCCACCCGCGCGCGCCGGGCTCCGTGCGTGCCCGCCTGTTCGTGCTCGTCGACGACCATTCCCGGCTCCTCGTCCACGGGCGCTGGATGGGCAACGAGACCCTGCGCGCCGGACAGGAGGTGCTCCACGCGGCGATCCTGGCGCGCGGCCTGCCCGAGAGCCTGTACGTCGATTATGCCGACCTCCCGATTATGCCGACCTCCGCCTGACGGCCGCCTCGATCCGTGCTGTGCGACGGGGGTGAGCGCCCCGCAGGGGTCGGCATAATCAGAGGGCCTCTGCCCATCCTTGCTTCGACGGAACCCGGACAAGGAGCGATCGATGGGCAGACCAACCACCCCGGTCAGCGAGGTGCGGATAACGGGGCCGCTGGCCCCCTTTGCGGCGGACCTCAAGGCCGCGCTGCACGACGCGGGGTACACGCCATTGAGCGCGGTCACCCAGCTGCGGCTGATCGCGCACCTGAGCCGCTGGCTGGAGGAGGGCCACCAGACACTGGCCGACCTGACCGGCGAACGGGTCGAGGCGTACCTCCGCACCCGCCGCGCCGGCCACGCCGAGTTGCGCACGCGTCGTGCGCTGCGGCCGCTGCTCGACTTCCTCGCTGCACGCGGAGCACTGCCGGTGGACCCGCCGACGACGCCCGGGTCGCCGACCGATGTCGTGCTCGCCGCCTTCGGGCGCTACCTGCTCGCCGAGCGGGGGCTGGCCGCTTCGACCGCGTCGGCGTATGTGGCTCGCGCAGGCAGGTTCCTCTCTGGCTGCGGGGCCGAGCGCGAGCTCCGCACGCTGACCGCCCGCGATGCCACCGCCGCGGTGCGCGCCGAGTCGGCCACGCGCTCGGTCGGCTCGGTGCAGTTCTTCGTGGCCGCGCTGCGTGCGTTCCTGCGGTTCTGCCATCTCGAAGGGCTGGTCGAGGCCGACCTGTCGGCCGCGGCGCTCGCGATGACCGGCCGTCGTCGCTCGTCGCTGCCCGGGGGCATCAGCGGGCCCGACGCCGCAGCCCTCCTGCGCTCCTGTGACCGGCGGCGCGCGGTCGGCCGACGCGACCACGCGGTCCTCCTCCTGCTGCTGCGCCTGGGCCTGCGCGCGAGCGAGGTGGGGGCGCTCGCGCTCGATGACATCGACTGGCGGGCCGCCGAGATCGTGGTGCACGGCAAGAGGCGCCGTGCGGACCGGCTCCCGCTGCCCGTCGAGGTGGGTGAGGCGATCGCCGCATATCTCGGGCGGGGGCGCCCGAAGACGACCAGGCGCGAGGTGTTCCTGAGCGGGATCGCGCCGATCGCGCCCCTCTCGCGGGGTGGGGTCTCCTCGATCGTGCGGCGGGCCTGTCGGCGCGCCGGCGTGGCACCCGTCGGGGCGCACCGCCTGCGCCACACCATGGCCTGTGCGATGGTCGGCGCCGGCGTGCCGCTGCCCGAGATCGGGCAGGTGCTCCGCCACCGCAGCCTCGCGAGCACCGCGATCTATGCGCGGGTGGACCTCGAAGCGCTCCGGCGTCTTGCGCAGCCCTGGCCGGGCGGGCCCATCCGATGAGCGAGCTCGCCCTCCATGTCGCGGACTACCTGGCTCTGCGCCGGGCGCTGGGCTTCAAGCTCGAGCGGGAGGGCCACGAGCTCCCCGGGCTCGTCGCCTTCCTCGAGGCCGCCGGTGCCGCGACGCTCACGGCCGACCTCGCGATCGCGTGGGCGCGGCTCCCGCAGCACGTCCAGCCCATCCGATGGGCGCACCGGCTCGGGTCGGCGCGCGGGTTCGCCCGCTACCTGGCGACGATCGACCCGACGACCGAGGTTCCCCCGCGCGACGTCTTCGGGGCCCGCGAGCAGCGCCCCGCGCCGTACCTGTGGTCGGAGGCCGAGGTCCGCCGGCTGCTGGAGGCGGCGCGCGAGATCCGGCCACCCCTGCGGGCGGCGACCCACGAGACGCTCTTCGGGCTCCTTGCGGTGTCGGGCATGCGCCTCGGCGAGGCGATCGGTCTCGAGCGCGACGAC
>JBAWVU010000295.1:0-3852 GCA_037147135.1 Chloroflexota bacterium | reverse complement strand
GGTCCGCTCCTCCGGTCCGCTCCCGGGGGCGCCCGCGCCCGCCGCGGGGACCGCCTCCGGCGGGACGCCCGGCGCGGCCACGCCGACGCCGCGCCCGGGCGCCGTGGCCACGTCGCCCGGCGTCGGCTTCTACACCCCCAGGCCGGGACTCACCGTCGGGAGTCGCGTGCGCGCGGGCGACCGGCTGGGGACGGTGGACGTGCTCGGGATCCCGCACGATGTCGTGGCGCCGACCGGCGGGGTCGCCGGCAGGACCTACGCGGAGCCCGGCGAGGCCGTCGAGTACGGCCAGGAGCTCGTGCGGATCGAGCTCCCCGGCGCGCCCCACGGCGGCCCGGGGACGCCGGAGGCGGACCGACGCGAGCCCGCGGCGCCGGACACCCTCGCGCCGGACGCCAGGGTGCCGGACGTCCGCGCACGGTGGTCCGACGCGTGACCGTGCAGCGGATCCTCATCGCCAACCGCGGGGAGATCGCCCTGCGGATCCTCAGGGCGTGCCGCGCGCTGGGGATCGGGGCGGTCGTCGCGTACAGCGAGGCCGATCGCGAGAGCCTCCCGGCGCAGCTGGCGGACGAGGCGATCTGCATCGGCCCGGCCGACGCGAAGCGCAGCTACCTGTCCGCCGCGTCGATCATCAGCGCCGCGCTCGTCACCGGGTGCGACGCGATCCACCCCGGCTACGGGTTCCTCTCCGAGGAAGCGGGCTTCGCCGAGGCCGTGCGCGACCACGGGCTCACGTTCATCGGCCCGCCGCCCGGGGTCCTGGAGCGGTTCGCGTCGAAGGAGGGGACCCGCCGGCTTTTCGCCTCCCACGGGCTCCCGACGATCCCCGGCTCGGACGGGGTGCTCCGCGACGAGAGCCATGCCCTCGCCGAGGCCGCGCGCGTCGGCTACCCGGTCCTCGTCAAGCCGTCCGCCGGGGGCGGCGGCAAGGGGATGCGGATGGTCCGGACGCAGCGCGAGCTCGAGGGCGCGCTGCCGGTCTGCCGCTCCGAGGCGCGCTCGGCGTTCGGCGACGACTCGCTCTACCTCGAGAAGTTCCTCGCGGACAGCCGCCACGTCGAGGTCCAGGTCGTCGTCGACCGCTACGGAGACGGGATCCACCTCGGCGAGCGGGACTGCTCGGTCCAGCGGCGCCACCAGAAGGTCCTCGAAGAGGCGCCGACCTCCGCGCTCTCGCCGGAGCGGCGTGTCGAGCTCTGCGAGCGGGCGGTCCGGGCCGCCGTCGCGGCGGGCTACGAGAACATCGGCACCCTCGAGTTCCTCGTCGACGCGGACGGGGAGTCCCTCTTCCTCGAGCTCGACTGCCGGATCCAGGTGGAGCACCCGGTGACGGAGGTGCTCACCGGCATCGACCTCGTGCAGACGCAGATCCGGATCGCCGCCGGCGAGCCGCTCGGGATCCGCCAGGAGGACCTGAAGCTCCGGGGGCACGCGATCGAGCTCCGGATCAATGCCGAGGACCCGGCGCATGACTTCCGGCCCCAGTCCGGCACGGTCGAGCGGTACCTCCCGCCGGGCGGCCCGTGGGTCCGGATGGATTCTCACCTCTACACCGGGTACGTGATCCCGCACGACTACGATCCGCTGCTCGCCAAGCTCATCGTCTGGGGCCCGGACCGGGACGCCGCGATCGCCCGGGCCAAGGTCGCCCTCGACGACTTCGTCCTCGACGGCGTCGTGACGAACCGCGAGTTCCACCGCGCCCTCCTCGACAACCAGGCCTTCCGGGACGGCGCCATCACGACGGCGCTCCTCGACCGCGTGGGGGCCGGCGCCTTCCTCGCCTCGAGGCGCGCCTGACCGCGCCATCGCCGCACATGACCCCAGGGGGAACCGTGACCGAACCGATCCACACGACCCGCGAGATCCAGGCGCTCATCCCGCACCGCTGGCCGTTCCTGCTCGTCGACCGGATCGACGAGTACGACCCTGGGGCGCAGCGCATCGTGGGGATGAAGGCCGTCACCGCCACCGAGTGGTTCTTCGCGGGCCACTTCCCGGATCTCCCCGTCCTGCCGGGGGTCCTCCAGGTCGAGGCGCTCGCGCAGACGATGGCCGTCTACGTCGCGAAGCAGGAGGGGTTCGGCGACCGGATCGGGCTCTTCGCCGGCGTGGATGACTGCCGCTTCAAGCGCGTCGTGAAGCCGGGCGATGTCATGCGGCTCGAGGTGACGATGGAGAAGCTCGGCAAGCGCTTCGGGCGCGGGCGCGGCGTGGCGAGCGTCGACGGCGAGGTCTGCTGCGAGGCGACCCTGTCGTTCATCATCCCGGACGCCTCGGTCCTGCGCTGATGACGCGGCTCGCCGTCCTATCCGACGTCCACGGCAACCGGTCTGCTCTCGAGGCGGTGCGTGAGGCCGTCCGGCTCGCCTCGCCCGACGTCGTCGCCGTCGCGGGGGACCTCGTCTTCAACGGCCCCGATCCCGCCGGGACGGTGGACCTCCTCCGCGACATGGAGGCCGGCGGCGCCCTCGTCATCTCCGGCAACACGGACATCGCGGTCGCCGACTTCGACTGGACGGCCGCGTTCCCCTGGTTCCCCGAGGGTCCTCCCGAGCACTTCCGGATCGCCGCCGAGTGGGCGCACGCGGCGCTCGGGCCGGAGCGGGTCGAGTGGCTCCGCCGGCTCCCCGCCGAGCGGCGGCTCCGCGTCGACGGGACGCTCGTCATCGTCTGCCACGCGTCGCCCGGATCGCAGACCGCCGGCTTCGACCAGGGGCTCGACCCGACGGCGACCCTGGAGCGGGTCTCGGGCACGGACGCGAAGGTCATCTGCTGTGGGCACACGCACGTCCCGGAGATCCGCGAGATGGGCTGGCGGGTCATCGTGAACGACGGGAGCGCCGGGTACGTCTTCGACGGCGACCCGCGCGCGTCGTGGGCGATGATCGACATCGTCGAGGACCACGCGACCCCGGAGATCAAGCGGGTCGAATACGACGTCCTCGCCGCGGCCGACGCCGTCGCGGAGCGCGGCCTGCCGGGAGACGTCTACCGTGCCGCCACGATCCGCACCGGGAAGCTCGTCAGATGACGGGCGCGCCGGCGCCGCGCCGCGTCGTCGTCACCGGCGTGGAGATGGTCACCGCGCTCGGGGCCGGCGCCGACGCCACGTGGGCGGGGCTGGTCGCCGGCCGCTCCGGGATCGGGACCCTGCAGCAGTTCGACCCGACACGCCTCGCTTCCCGGATCGGCGGCGAGGTGCCCGACTTCGACCCCGGCGACGTCGTGGACCGCAAGGAGCAGCGCCGCAACGACCGCTTCACGCTCTTCGCGCTCTGGTGCGCCCGGCACGCGCTCGACGCCGCGGGCCTGCCCGGCCGGCTCGAGCGGCCCCTCGCGGAGCGGACCGGCGTCGTCATCGGGAGCGGGATCGGCGGCGGGACGACGTTCGCCGAGCAGGTCGTCACCAACACCGAGCGCGGCCCGGACCGGCTCTCGCCGTTCTTCATCCCCATGGTCATCGCGAACCTCGGCGCGGGGCAGGTGGGGATCCTCACCGGCGCCCTGGGGCCGAACTTCGCGACCGTGAGCGCGTGCGCGTCCGGCGGGCACGCGATCGGCGAGGCATGGGAGGCGATCCGCCGCGACGACGCCGACATCATGATCGTCGGAGGCACGGAGGCCCCGATCAACGAGCCGCTCGTCGGCGCGTTCTGCGCCATGCGTGCCCTCTCGACGCGGAACGACGATCCGGCCGGCGCGTCGCGTCCGTTCGACGCCGGCCGCGACGGCTTCGTCATCGCGGAGGGCGCGGGCATCCTCATCCTCGAGGAGCTCCAGCACGCGCTCCGCCGCGGCGCCCCGATCCTCGCGGAGCTCGCCGGCTACGCGGCCACCGCCGACGCC
>JBAWVU010000294.1:0-3856 GCA_037147135.1 Chloroflexota bacterium | reverse complement strand
ACCCGGACGCCCGCCCGGTCCGGAAGGACGAGATCGAGCTCGCCGACCGGGGACTCCACGTGGAGTCCTGGCTGCCCGAGCGTCGCTCGCGCCGGAGGCCGCTCCTCTTCGTCCACGGCGAGCTGAGCGGCTCCTGGGCGTGGGAGCGGTATCTCGGGTACTTCGCGAGGCGTGGCTGGGAGGGCCACGCGGTCAACCTGCGGAACCACTCCTGGTCACAGACGGCCGACCCGGCCCGGCTCTCGTTCACCACCTACACGGAGGACGTCCTCGCGGCCCTCGGACGGCTCGGGCCGGGGACGGTGGTCGTCGGTCACGGGATGGGCGGGCTCCTCGCGCTCAAGGCCGCCGAGCGCCACGATGTCGGTGGGCTCGTCCTCGTCGCACCCTATCTCCCGAAGGAGCTGCGGACCCCGCCCAAGCCGCACGAGCTGCGCGACATCCCCTCGGCCTACGGCCAGGCCGTCCTCGGGTGGGACACGCTTCCGGAACGGCTCCAGCGCGAGCATCGCGACCTCACGCTCGCGGACATCCTCCGGATCCAGCACCTGCTGGGCCAGAAGCCGCGCGAGTCAGGCGCCGCCCGACGGCAGGTGCTCCAGGGCATCCCGATCGAACGCCGCCATATCGGGACGGTCCCCATCCTCGTCATCGGCGGGGGCCTCGACCGGTACGTCGCAGAGCCCGATGCGGAGCGCCTGGCGCACTGGCTGGGCGCGACGTACGAGCCGTTCGGCGCCCACTCGCACTTCGGCCTCATCCTCGGGGAGGAGAGCTACCAGCAGGTCGCCGACGCGATCCGGATCTTCTTCGAAGCGCACAGGCTCTGAGCCGGGGGCGCTTGTCGCCCCTCCGCCCGCTCTGCTATCCTCTGGCCCGGCCGCAGGCCGCGTGCCGCATTCGTCTAGAGGCCCAGGACACCGCCCTCTCAAGGCGGAGACCACCGGTTCGAATCCGGTATGCGGTACCAACTCCGAATCCACCCGACGCCCCCGGTCCGCGCCCCGGGGGCGTCCCCCTGTCCGTGGACCCGTTCGTAGACTCGCGAGATCGGCCCTTACAGCCCTTCCGTCCCTCACCGGAGCCCCGATGCGCCTGCCTCCCGAACGCCGGATCGTCATCCTCACCGAGGGCCAGTTCGACATCCACCACGCGAAGACGGCGATCGGGGTCATACGGTACGGACGGGACCCGGTCGTGGCGATCCTCGACTCGACCATCGCCGGCCGCAACATCAGCGAGTGGCTGGGCCCGAGGTTCGACGTCCCCGCTGTCTCCACGCTCGACGAGGCGCTCGCATTGCGTCCGACCGCGCTGCTCATCGGGATCGCCCCGACGGGCGGGCGCCTCCCCGTCGAGTGGCAGGACACGCTCGCGACGGCGCTCCGGTCGGGCCTCGACGTCCTCTCCGGCCTCCACACGTTCCTCGGCGACGATCCGGAACTCGCCGCGGCGGCGCGCGCGGGCGGAGCAGAGATCGTCGACTACCGGCGGCCGCCCGAACGGATGGAGACGGCTGTCGGTCGGCCGCACCGTCCCGGCGCGAGGGTCATCCTCATGGTCGGGTCCGACTGCGCGGTCGGCAAGATGACGGTCGCGCTCGAGATGCGGCGTGCGGCGGTCGAGGCCGGGCTCTCCGGCGTCTTCGTCCCGACCGGGCAGACGGGGATGATGATCGAGGGCTGGGGCGCCTCGGTCGACCGCGTCGTCGCCGATTTCGTCCAGGGGACATGCGAGTGGCTCGTCGAGCAGGCCGAGGCGATGGGGGACTGGGTGTTCGTCGAGGGCCAGGGCTCGATCGATCACCCCGCCTATTCGTCGGTGACGCTCGGACTCATCCATGGGACGACGCCGCACGCCATGGTGCTGGTCCACAAGGTCGGGCTGGTCGAGCACGACTTCGACCACCTGCCCGGGGCATCCTTCCCGATCCGGCCGCTGACGGAGCTCATCCCGGTCCACGAGGCGATCGCGGGCCTCGTCGCGCCCTCGCGTGTCGTGGCCGTCGCGCTCAACACGTCCGCGGTTCGGGACGATGACGAAGCACAGAGCCACATCGCCGAGACGGCGGCGGCGACCGGCCTGCCGACCGATGACCCGGTCCGTTTCGGGCCGCACCGGCTCTTCGAGGCGATCCGTGCCCGGATGGAGGATCTGGACCGATGACGGCATCGACGGCGACGGCAGGGTCGCTCTCGCTCTCGGCGGAGACGCTTCACCTGGCCTTCAGCGACCCGTTCCGCATCGCGCGCGCGCTGGATGCCCAGGACACGACCAACGTCATCGTGGAGGTGCGCGACTCCGACCTCGCGCCGGCCCCGGACGGGGCCCATCGGGTCGGTCTCGGGGAGGGGTGTCCCGACGCGTATTTCGGCGAGACGGAAGCGACGGTCCATGCCGTCCTGCCGCTCCTCCTCGAAGCCGCGACCGAGGGCTGGGAAGCCGCGCGGGCCGCGGCGACGGCGGGCGACGTGGAGGGGACACGGCTCGCCCTCGACGGGGCCTCCGACGCGATGGACGATGCGATCGGGCACAACGGGGCGGCGAAATGCGCGGTCGACACGGCGTTGCGCGACCTCGCGGCGAGGCGACTGGGCATCCCGCTCCACGTCCTGGAAGGGATGCCCGCGCTCATCCCGCCGACCGACTTCAGCGTGGGCATCGACGAGCCCGAGGTCGTGGCGGGGCGGGCGGCGCGGGCGGCCGCGTTCCCGTTCCTCAAGGTGAAGGTCGGCGGTCCGCGGGACCTCGAGACGCTCGAGCTGGTCCGGGCCGTCTTCCCCGGGCCTATCCGCGTCGACGCGAACACCGCATGGCAGCCGGAGGCCGGGGCGCGGCTCGTCCCGGAGCTCATCCGGCTCGGCGTCGAGCTCATCGAGCAACCGTTCCCGGCACATCGGCTCGACCAGATGGGGTGGCTCCAGGAGCGCTCCGAGCTGCCGATAGTCGCGGACGAGAGCGCCGTCGCCATCACGGATCTCGACGCACTCGTCGGCGTGGTCGCGGGCGTCAACGTGAAGCTCGCGAAGTGCGGCGGCCCGGGCCCGGCGCGGCGGATGCTGGAGCGGGCACGCGATCTCGGGTTCCGGCGTTTCATCGGGTGCATGGAGGAGACGCGGGTCGGCATCGCGGCATCGGCCGCCGTCGCGTCACTCGCGGAGTGGGTCGACCTCGACGGCTGCCTCCTGCTCGCGGACGACCCGTTCGAAGGCCTCGAACTGGGCCCCGACCACCGCTGGGTGCTCGGCGGTGCCCCGGGACTCGGGGTCCGGCGGAAGTCCTGAGCGACTCCGCGACGCGGCGGGGCTCGGGTCCGGCGAAGGTCCTGAGCCGGCTCCGCGGCGTGAGCCGCCCGGTCGTCCACAGCGCCGCGCCGGGCCCTCCACGAACGCCCGTTCGGTGTGGACAAGTCGCGTCGCGTTCCGTGGACAACGCCCTACCGGTGCGAACCCTCCGCGGCGTACCATCCGCGAGGATGCTGCGATGGGCACCGGCGAGCTTCGGTGCAGCCGGCGCGGCTGATCCCGTGGGAGGACCGCTCCAGGGAGAGGGAGCGGCGACTCGAGGTGTGCGCGGCGCTCGGCCACGCTGGGAGGGGGGGTCAATCGGTGGACGTCGGGACGCGTGACGGTGCTGCCGTGGTCTCGGAGGACGCGATCGAGTTCGTGCGGTTCTGTCACGCTCGTCGCCGGCTCCCGTGCCCGGAGCTCTACGACGAGATGTGCGCGGTGGCCCGTCGCCGCCTCTTCCGCGGGTGGGGGTTCGGCGAGCTCGCCGAGCACGGCGTGGAGCTCGGACTGTCCCAGCTGCCGCGGCTCTGGGCGGTCGTCGCATGGGTCGACGGGGAGGGTGGGCC
>JBAWVU010000293.1:0-3858 GCA_037147135.1 Chloroflexota bacterium | reverse complement strand
CCGCCGACATGCACAGAGCGACGACGAGAAGCCGGGGGCGACCTCGCATGAGCGACCTCCACGGACGACGGCGGCTCGGTGAGCGATCTGCCCCCAAGTCTACTCCTCGGGACGTGCAGGACAGGCGATATGTGGCGCGCAGCGGGAGGATCGCCTGCCGGAGCGCGAGCGACCCGACGCGCGCCTCCTGCGTCCGGCCGAGGCGGCGTGCCGCCGCGCGGAGGTAGAGTGGTCCTCGCGTGAGCACGGCGGTGGTCGCATCGCGCCGGGCTCAGCGCCGCGGCCCACGACGACCGCTGCTCGGTGGCCGGGGGGACACTCGCGCCAGGGAGATCGCGCCATGAAGAGCACACGCGTCCTCGCAGCCTCGATCGCGGCCCTCGCCCTCGTCGCGGCCGCGTGCGGCGGATCCGGCTCGAGCGCCGCGCCGGGCGGAGGATCCGGGGCCCCCGCCGGCGTGAAGACGCTCAAGGTCGGCTTCACCGCGTCGAATACGGGGACCCAGCAGCTCCCGTCGCAGAAGCAGGTCGAGGGCATCGAGCTCTGGGCGGAGGACGTGACGAAGGCGGGCGGGATCAGGCTGAAGGACGGGACCGTCCTCATGCCGGAGCTCGTCTCGTATGACGACGAGTCCAAGGCCGATCGCGTCCAGTCGCTCTACACCAAGCTCATCAACGACGACGGCGTGGACGTGCTCCTCTCGCCGTACTCCAGCGGCCTCGTGAAGGCTGCGGCGGTCGTCTCCGAGCAGAACGACACGGTGATGGTCACCGCCGGCGGCGCGGACGACGCGACGATGGAGCAGGGGTTCACGAGCGTCTACCAGGTGTACACGCCCGCGTCCAAGTACCTCACTGGCGCGATCGACCTCATGCTCGCGCAGGACCCCACGATCAAGAGGATCGCGATCGTGAACGAGAAGGACGCCTTCTCGACGGCCGTCGTCAACGCGGCGAAGCCGTACGCCGAGAGCAAGGGGCTCGAGGTCGTCCTCGCCGAGGGGTACGACTCGGGCACGACGGACTTCAGCCCGTTCATCGAGAAGATCCGCGCCGCGGCCCCCGAAGCGATCATCGGCGGCGGGCACTTCCAGGACGGCCAGACGTTCGCGAAGCAGCTCGCGGAGAAGCAGGTCCCGGCACGGTTCGTCGCGCTGCTCGTCGCTCCGCCGGAGCCGACGTTCGCACAGATCGGCGACGCGGCGATCGGGATCGTGGGGCCGTCGCAGTGGGAGCCGAGCGTCAAGTTCTCGGACCAGACGGCGGCCGCGAGCGGGGTCCCCTACTTCGGGCCGTCGGTGGACGCGTTCACGCAGGCCTACACGGCGAAGTTCGGGTCCGCGCCCTCGTACCACTCCGCCGGGGGCTATGCCGCGGGCCTCATCCTCCAGAAGGCGATCGAGGAGGCGGGCTCCACCGACCCGGCGGCGATCCGCAAGGCGCTCGACGCGATGGACCTGGAGACCTTCTTCGGGCGGGTCAGGTTCTCGGCGGACGCGAAGTCGCACGGCAAGCAGGCCGCCCACGAGATGGTCTACATCCAGTGGCAGAAGGGTGCCGACGGGAAGCTCGCGACCGTCGTCGTCTGGCCCCCCGCGGCGAAGTCGGCCGACGTCCAGCCGCGCCCGTGACGGGAACCGCGCCGGCGGTGTGATCGCGACCGCGACATGAGCCTCGACGCCCTCGTCCCGTCGGCCGTCGACGGGCTCATGCTCGGGTTCGTCTATGGGCTCGCCGCGATGGGCCTCACGCTCATCTTCGGCGTCATGAAGGTCATCAACCTCGCCCACGGGCCCGTCATCGCGATCGGGATGTTCGTGGTCCTGCTCGTCTCGCAGAACCTCGGGCTCAGTCCCTACGTCGGCGTCGTCATCGCGGCCCTCGTGGGCCTCGTCGTCGGCGTCGTCATCTACTTCGGCGCCGTCGACCGGGTCATCGAGGCGCCCGAGGTCATGACGCTCCTCGCGACCTACGGGGTGAGCCTCATCATCGTCGGGAGCGCCACCGCCATCTTCACGACGAGCCCGCGGACCGTGGACGTGGACCTCGGGGCGCTGCGCATCGGCGGGATCACGATCCTCGGGACCCATGCGGTGGCCGTGGTCATCTCCGTCCTCGCCGCCGGCGCGCTCTACCTCTTCCTCTTCCGCACGCGGACCGGCAAGTCGGTGCGCGCCGTCGCGAACGACCGTCCCGCGGCCGAGCTCATGGGGATCGACTCGCGACGGATGCTCGCGATCTCCTTCGGCATCGGCACCAGCCTCGCGATGGTCGGGGGCGCCCTCCTCGCGACGATGTTCTCGTTCACGGTCCTCTCGGGCGGCGCGTACGAGACGAAGAGCTTCGTCATCGTCGTGCTCGGCGGCCTCGGCAGCCCGGCGGGCGCGCTCCTCGGCGGGATCGTCCTCGGCCTCCTCGAGGGCGTCACGGGTGTCTTCATCCCGGTCTCGTGGGTGCCCGTGCTCGAGTACGCGATCTTCGTCGCCATCCTCGTCATCCGGCCGCAGGGCCTGCTCCGGTCGCGGACGTGAGCGGCCGCCGATCACCGTTCCTGCCCGTGGTGCTCCTGGTGCTCGTCGGCCTCGCGGCCGTCCCGCTCGTCACGGGGAACCCGTCGCTCCGCGAGGAGCTCTTCCTCGTCTTCATGCTCATCACGCTCGCGTCGAGCGTGAACGTGATCATGGGCTACGCCGGCTACGTCTCCTTCGGGAACATCGTCTTCTTCGGGCTCGGGGGCTACTTCTCGTTCTGGCTCATGGACGTCCACGGCGTGACGTTCCTCGTCGCCGCCCTTCTCGGCACCGTGCCGGCCACCCTCGTCGCCCTGCTCATAGGCATCCCGATCCTCCGCCTGCGGGGTGCCTACTTCGCGCTCGCGACCATCGGCATCAACGAGGCCATGCGCGCGTTCGTGACCAACTTCGAGCCGTTCGGCGGCGCGGTCGGGATGTTCTTCAGCTTCTCCATCTACGCGCAGTACGGCGGGGCGAAGAGCGCCGCGGTGCTCGCGTACGTGGTGATGGCGGCCGTCGCGATCGCGACCGTCGCGACCTCGTACGCGATCAAGAAGTCCAAGTTCGGCCTCTCGCTCATGGCGATCCGCGAGGACCAGGACGTCGCGCAGGTCGTCGGGATCGATCCGGCGCGGGCGAAGATCCTCGCGTACGTCGTCTCGGCCTTCTTCCCGGCGCTCGCCGGCGCGGCGTTCTTCTTCAAGAACGGGATCATCGACCCCCCGAGCGCCTTCGACCTCACCCGCTCGATCGAGTCGCTCGTCATGGTCGCGCTCGGCGGGATCGGGACCGTGGCCGGCCCGGTCATCGGCGCGGGCCTCTACGAATGGGTCCGCGGGTTCCTCATCACGAACCCGACCCTCGCGAACATCCAGCTCGTCCTCGCCGGGCTCCTCCTCGTCGTCGTGGTCCTGTTCGCGCCCGGCGGCCTCGTCGGCTGGGCCCTCCGACGCTTCCCGCAGCTGCGCGGGGTGGTCGAATGAGCATCCTGCTCTCCGTCCGCGACGCGGTCGTCGCATTCGACGGACTCCTGGCCGTGGACGGGGCGACCTTCGACGTCGAGGAGGGGGCGATCGTCGGCCTCATCGGCCCCAACGGCGCCGGCAAGACGACGATGTTCAACGCGGTGAACGGCATCCACCGGCCGCGCACGGGCAGCATCGCCTTCGCGGGCGAGGAGATCGCCGGGCTCCCGCCACAGCGGGTCGCGAAGCGCGGGATCGCGCGAGCCCACCAGGTCGTCCGTCCGCTCAACGACCTCTCGGTCCTGTCGAACGCGATGGTCGGCGCGTGCTTCGGGCGCGAGGGCCACGGACTCCGCGGCGCACGGACGATCGCGCTGGAGG
>JBAWVU010000292.1:0-3871 GCA_037147135.1 Chloroflexota bacterium | reverse complement strand
CACCAGCCCCGCCGCCTCCGCGTCCGTCACGGCGGAGCGGAGTATCCCCATGAGGACGTCGCGGGACGTGGGATCGTCGAGCACCGACAGGATCAGTGCGGCTACGCGCTCGCCTACCGTGCCCGACTCACCCCGAAGCGCAAGGCTCGCGATTGCCGAGGGGTCCATCGGCAGCTCCACGGCCTCCAGGAACAGCCCGCGCTTGGACCCGAAGTAGTGCAGCACGAGGCGGGGATCCACGCCCGCCCCCGCGGCGACGCTGCGCAGGGTCGTCGGTGCATAGCCGGCCTCGCCGAACTGCCTTCGAGCCTCGGCCACGATCGCGCTCCGGGTGTCGATGCCGCCAGGTCGCCGGCCACGCGTTAGAGCCACATCCTTCCCCTTGACGATTTCCTCGAAGGGAGAATAGCATATTCCCCCACTGGAGAAATAGCCCGATCGGAGGACGCCCGAGTGCACCCGCACACCATCGACGAGCCGCTCCCGGGGCTGAGCCCGGGGCGGACGCGCGCCATCCTCGCCGTGGTGGCGCTGAGCCTCATGGCCGTCATCTCGGCCGTCAGCGGGCTCAATGTCGCGCTTCCGGCGATGGCTCGCGAGACCGGGGCCACGCAGACGCAGCTGACGTGGATCGTGGACGCGTACACCGTCGTGTTCGCAGGCCTGTTGCTCTTCGCCGGTGCGCTCGGCGATCGCTACGGACGCCGCCTGCTGCTCCAGGTGGGCCTCATCGTGTTCGGACTTGCGGCCGCGGTCGGGCTCGTCACCACGGACCCGACCCACCTGACCGTCGTTCGGGCGATCATGGGCATCGGCGCCGCGGCGGTCATGCCCACGACGCTCTCGGTCATAACCACGTCCTTCCCGGAAGCCGAACGGCCGCGAGCGATCGGCCTGTGGGTGGGCGTCTCGGGTGGCGGCGCGGTGCTCGGCCTGTTCGCCTCGGCGCTGCTCCTGCAGTGGTTCTCCTGGCAGTCCTTCTTCGCGCTCAACGTGGTGCTCTCGGCGATCGCCCTCGTCGGCGTCTTCGCGGTCGTGCCGAGCTCGGTCGATGCCGACCCGCCGGCGCTCGACATCATCGGCGGGACCCTGTCGCTCGTCACGGTCGCGGCTCTCGTGTTCGGCATCATCGAGGCGCCCAGCCAGGGCTGGACCGATCCCGTCACCGTCGGGTCGCTGGTGCTCGGGCTCGCCGCGGGCGTCCTCTTCGTATGGTGGGAGCTCCGGCAGGAGAGCCCGCTCCTGGACCCGCGTCTCTTCCGGCTCCGGAGGCTCAGCGCCGGCTCGCTGTCGATCACCGTCCAGTTCTTCGCGGCCTTCGGGTTCTTCTTCATCGTGCTCCAGTACCTGCAGTTCGTGACCGGCCGGACGGCGCTGGAGGCGACCTTCGCGATGCTCCCGCTCCCGTTGGTCCTGATCCCCACGGCCCGCACCGCGCCTCGGATCGCGCAGCGGATCGGCTTCCGGTGGGTGGGGCCCGCGGGCCTGCTCTCGATGGCGCTGGCGTTCCTCCTGCTCAGTCGCCTGGACGTGGACACTCCCTACTGGTTCTTCGTCATCGGCGTGGTGCTCTTCGGCCTCGGCATGGGACTCGCGGGAACGCCCGCGACGACGGCGATCACGAGCTCGCTGCCGATGACGAAGCAGGGCGTGGCGTCGGCCCTGAACGACACGGCCCGCGAGGCCGGGAGCGCCTTCGGCATCGCGATCCTCGGAGCAGTCCTCAACCAGTCGTACCGCGACGCGCTCGCGCCGGCCGTCGCGAACCTGCCGCCCCAGATTGCGGAACGCGTCCTCGGCTCGGTGGCCTTCACCGCGTCTCCGGCGGTCGGGCAGATGGGCGAGGCGGGCCAGGCGCTCGTCTCGGCCGGGCGCGCCGCATTCGTCCAGGGCGTCGGGGATGCCATCCTCATCGGGTGCGTCGTGCTGGCCGTCGCGGCGGTCGTGGTCTTCTTCGCCTCGGGTCCGCGAGCCCGGGCCACGGTCGTCGTGGACGAGGGCCTTGTCGTCGCCTGACGCCGACGGGACGGCGGCACTCCCCTTGGTGCGAACCTGATTCGGCGGCGGCGGCGGCGGCGGCGGCGGCGGCAGCGGCGGCGGCGGCGGCAGCGGCGGCGTGGCAGTCCCGCGCACGTGCAGGCACGGGGCGTCGGCCGCTCAGCCCGCGACCGAGCGGATCCGGTCCGTGTTCTTTGGAACGGCGCGCTCGACGCGCCGCCAGCCGCCGTGGCGCCAGACCTCGTACGCACGGAAGACGCACGGGACGCCGCGCGCAGTCAGCGGGTCGGGGCCGTCCATGAGCTGGAAGTGGAGGTGGGGGGCCGTGGAGTTGCCGGTGTGCCCGACCCGGCCGAGCACGTCGCCGACCCCCACCCGCTGGCCTGCCGCCACCGTCACCGAGCCGGTCGTCAGGTGGGCGAAGCCCGCGTAGACGTCGCCGCACTCGAGGATGACGTGGTTCCCCAGGACGCGATCCAGGTGCTCCCGTGTCGGGCGGAAGGTGAGGCCGTTCCTGAGCACGAGCGCGATCTCCCGGACCGGGTGGATCCGGCTGCGCTCGGGGAGTCCGTCGCTGGCCGCGACCACCAGCCCGTCGAGCGGGGCACGGACCGACTCGCCCCAGCCATGGCACTCGCGCGTGGGCACGCCCAGGAGAAGCGTCCGCAGGCCGCCGGCGGGATGGTACCGGGAGCCCTTCCGGGGATCGAACCGGATGAGGTCGAACGCGTAGCGCTGGCCGAGCATGTCCGTCCCGTGGCTGGGGATCCGGCTCCCGGGCGTGTGGACGGCCATCCACTCACCCTGCAGCGGGAAGTCGACGACCCGGGCGCCCTCGAGCTCCGCATCAACGCCGGCCATGTCCATGGAGCCCATTATCCCGTCGCCAGACGCCGACGGGACGGCTGCGCTCGCCTCGGTGCGAACCTGATCCGTCGGTGGCGTCGATCTCGCGGACCGGGCCTTCCGCGGCCGACGCGACCGGGGTCCCGGTGAGACCGCCTGCTCGCCAGTGTCAGGTTCAGGATGCAGCCACGATCTCGTCGGTCTGTCCGAGCGCCGCGCGCATCCCCTCTTCCATGCCCATCGACACGAGCCGCTCCATCGCCTCGAGCGATGCGAACGTGGACTCGATCACCATGCGCGTGCCGCCGCCGTCGGTCTGCTCGAGTGACACGAGGGCCGTCGTGACGGGCAGGGCCGGATCCGGGGCCCCGGTGTCATCCGCGAACCCGTCCTCGAAGGCCAGCTCCCACGGGGCGTCGCTCGACGTGATGCGCCACCGTCCCCAGTGGCGATCGCCCTCCGGACCGGTCATGTAGTACGACACCGACGCACCCGCGGTGAGGTCGTGATCGACCACGGTGGCGGGGTAGGTGGGAGGCCCCCACCACCGCTCGAGCTGGCGCGGATCGGCCCACAGCTCCCACACCCGGGCCGGCGGAGCGTCGTACTTTGCGGTGATCGCCAGCGTCAGTGTGCCCACGTCCTTTCGGACGGCGGTGACGGTCATCGGTCTCCTCCCCCTGGTGGTTGCGCGGAAACGTCGGAGAAACGCCCGAGCCGATCCATCCAGATCGCCTCGAGGCGGCCTGGAAGGAGCAGCTGCCCTTGCCGTCCTTCGCATGCGCGGGCATCCCGTACCAGGTCCTCGGCGAGAGGACAGCGCCCCGGCCATCACGGTGGCGTGTATCCGCCCGGCCATGACGCGGTCCGGTTCCGGCATCTCGGCGATCGTCGCGAGCAGCTCGCTCTCTCCGTCGGCCGCGGTCGCGCGGGGACCCCGGCGCGCGGCCGCCTTCACCTCCCGGACGCGCTCCTTCATCGCGCCTTCCTCCTCTGCGAGTCCTGATCGGGCAGCGCCCCGCTGCCC
>JBAWVU010000291.1:0-3885 GCA_037147135.1 Chloroflexota bacterium | reverse complement strand
GGACTGAACCGG
The DNA here is from genome assembly GCA_037147135.1 of Chloroflexota bacterium. Classification (GTDB taxonomy): domain Bacteria; phylum Chloroflexota; class Limnocylindria; order Limnocylindrales; family CSP1-4; genus CAIYQJ01. Next base: position 3,873 of record JBAWVU010000291.1, on the reverse strand, counting down.
GTTCCGGCGCGGCCGGCGAGCGTCTCTGCCGACGGGGGCGGCGACGTCAGCCCACGGGTGGGGCGACGTAGCCCTCCCACCGGATCGCGGCGCCGAGCTCCGCGAGGACGTCGGCCTCCGCCGCGCTGATCCGCGGACCGCCCCGCAGGAGCGTTCCTTCCTTCGCGGCGCGCGCCGTCGCCTCGGCCGCGCCCATGACCCAGCGCCGGTAGCCGTCCGCCTCCTCGGGCGTCGACCGCGAGTCGAGCAGGTCCGCGGCCCGGGCGCACCGATCGCGCCCGCTCCCCAGCGCCTCCGCGGCCGCCTCCTTCTGGGAGCTTCCCTCGACCTTCACCGCGTCCTCGACGTCGGCTCGCCTCCACTCGCCGGGCTGGGCAAGGGCGGCGACGAGCGTGTTGCCCGGCTCGAGCTGGACGCCGGCGGCGAGGATCTTCGCGAAGGCGGTCTGCTCGCGGACCAGGCCCGTGATCCCGCTCTGGAGGTCTGCGAGCATGACGGCCACGGACGCGCCGATGACGGCCCCGCGCAGGAGGTCCCATTCCTCGGGGCTGTAGTCGCCCTTCACGCTCACCGGTCTACCCCCGACCCCCTACCCCTGCCCTCGCCATCACGCGGTCTCGTCGGCGGCGGGCCTCGTGTCGTCCCGCGCCCAGTCCTCGCGATCTGCGAGCCACCGAAGCGTACCCGGGGCGAGCGCGACGCCCTCGTCGGTGAGGACGCGGCCCGCCGTGACGTCGTCGGCCTCGACGGCGACCCACGCGAGATCCCGGTCCCCGGCTGCGGTCGCGGCATCGCGGGCCCGCCGGAATGCGCGGCGCCCGGCGGCCTCGATCCATCCCTCGCGGTCACGCACGAGGATGTCGCGCTCGCGATGGCGGGCAGCGGCGGTCGCCGCGCCGCGCAGCCGAACCAGCGCGTCGGCGTCGGGCGCTGTCGTGAGGCCGGCGAGTCGCGCCTTGTACTCCGCGACGGGGTCGTACTCGATCCACGCCCCTGTCGCGGGGACGGGGCCCGGCGCCTGGGGTGTCGGGGGCACCGTGACGACGACGACGCGCTCGGCGACCATCGGCGGGAGGCGAGGGACCGAGCGGAGCGCGACGGTGCGGTTGAACGCGACGAGAAGCGGACGGGCGCGCGGCATCGAGCCGGGCATCGTGCCGGCCTGGGGCATCGTGCCGGCCACGGGTCCCGTGCCGGCCGTCGGGGCGGGCAGGCCGTTCGCGCTGCCCCCGCCGCGGCCTCCGTCTCCGCCCCCGCCCTCGCCCTCGGCCTGGACCTCCGCGTACAGCGCGAGGGTCCGGGCGGCGATCGGCGGCGCGGAGAAGTCGCGGAGGATCCGCTCGCGGAGCACTGCCGGATCGAACGTCCCCAGGCGGGCCAGGGCGCGGTCGATCGCGTCTGCGAGCGACGCGGTGTCGGTGCTGGCCGCGACCTCCCCGAACACCCCGTCCTCGCCGAGGATCGCCTCCACGCCCGAACGCGTCGCCGCGACCGGCACGCCGCATGCGAGCGCCTCGGCGACGACCATCCCGAACGTCTCGTACGGGCTCGCGAGCACGAGCAGGCCCGCCCGCCGCATCGCCTCGGCGACCCCGCGTCGATCGGCCGGCGGCCCCAGCTCGACGGCGTCCGCGATGCCGAGCTCGCCCGCGAGCGCCCACCAGCGCTCGTCGTCCGCCGGTGTCGGGGCCCGGCCGACGCACCGGAGGTGGAGCGTCGGACGCCGCGCTCGCACGGCGGCGAACGCGCCGAGGAGGACGTCCATCCCCTTCGCGTCGGTCCGCGCCCCGACGTAGAGCAGTTCGTCGGGGTCACCCCGGCCGGCCGAGCTGGGAGCCGCAGCGAACGTGTCGACCGGGATCGCGTTCGGGATGACGACGATCTCCTCGCGGGGGATCCCGACCCGCTCGCCGAGGAGGGATGCGAGCCGGTCGCTCACCGCGACGAGCCGCCGCCGTGGCCCCGGCAGCGTCGCGTAGAGCGCCGCGAGCTCCGGGTCGGCGAGGCGCGCGCGCAGCGTTGAATCGTGCTCGGTGACGACGAGCGGAACACCCAGCGCGTCGGCAAGTCGAGCCGCCGCGAGCCCATCGGGGAGGGCGGTGTGCGCGTGGACGACGTCGATCCCGTCCCGAGCTGCGAGCCCCGTCCCGAACGCGACGAGCGCGGCGGCGTGCGCCTCCACCTCGGCGATCGGCGAACGGTCCGCGGGGTCGAGCACGACGGGGAGCCGCGCGACGGGGACGCCGGGGACACCCCACGAGCGGGGCACGTTCACGGCGTCCGGACGCGCGAGGGCTTTCGACCACGCGTCGATCGCGGCCCGGATCCGCTCCGGCCGCGACTCCGGCTTGCCGCGCGCGAAGGCCGGCTCGAACGACGCGACCGTCACCGCGACCCCGGCGCCCACGAGCGCACGGACGTGGTCCGCGACGAACGCGCCGCGCCCAAGATCGTCGTACGCGGGGTACCAGCGCGCGACGATGAGGACGCGCCGGCTCGGGCCTATCGGGTGCCCCACCGGAATGCCTGCTTCACCATCGGGAGGTGCTCGATGGTGCGCGTGTCGAGCGGCCAGACCCCGACCGCTCCGCGTGCTCCGTTCGCGTCGCGCGTCCGGACCATCGGCCTCCTCCTCGGGCGGAACCGACCCCGCGAGGCGCCCTCGGCGGAAGGTCGGCGCGGGGAGCCTAGCACGCCGCGCCCGCCGTTCGATGCCCGACCCCGGCGTCGGCCACTCGACGCGCGACCCCGGCGTCCGCAGCGGTCCGGTGTAGCATCCGTCGCATGGCCGGCTTCTCCACGCGCGCGATCCGCGCTGCTTCGCGCAGCCGCGCGATCGCCCAGCGCCCGACGTCCATCCCCATCTACCAGACGGCGACGTTCTCCTCCGACTCGGTCGAGGCGCTCGCCGATGCGGTGGCAGAGGCGCCGGGAGGCTACGCCGGGTACGGCTACAGCCGTCTCGGGAACCCGACGGTGGACGCACTCGGCGATGCCGTCGCCGAGCTCGAGGGCGCGGAGGCCGGCTTCGCCCTTGCGTCGGGGATGGCCGCGATCCACGTCACGCTCCTCTCGCTCGTGTCTGCAGGGGACCGGATCGTCTCGACGCGGGCGGTGTACGGCTCGACGCAGAGCCTCCTGGTCAAGACGTTCGGCAGGCTCGGCATCGTCACCGAGTTCGTCGACATCACCGACCATGCCGCCGTCGAGCGGGCCGTCGCAGCCGCACCGACCCGCGTCCTCTACCTCGAGACGATCAGCAACCCGACGATCGTCGTGGCGGACCTCGCCGCGCTCTCCGCCATCGCCCGGCGGCACGGCGCGACCGTCGTCGTCGACTCCACGTTCGCGTCGCCCTACCTCGTCCGGCCGCTCGAGCACGGCGCGGACCTCGTGGTCCATTCGGCCACCAAGTACCTGTCGGGGCACAGCGACGTGCTCGGCGGTGTCGTCGTGGGCGATCGGGTCCGCGTCGATGCCGTCCGCAAGCTCCAGGTGGACACCGGGGCCACCCTCGCCCCGCTCGCCGCGTTCCTCGTACTCCGGGGGATCCCCACGCTCGCCGTCCGGATGGAGCGCCACGCGGCGAGCGCCGCGACGCTCGCGACGTGGCTGGAGGTCCAGCCGGGGGTCTTGCGCGTGCACTACCCGGGCCTTTCCAGCCACCCGCAGCACGCGCTCGCGGCGCGGATGCTCCTGCTGCCGGGCGGGATGCTCGCGGTGGAGCTCGCCGGCGGTCGTCCCGCGGGGGCCGCGTTCGTCGACGCTTTGGCTATCCCGGAGCTCACGGCGTCGCTCGGGAGCATCCACACGATCGTCGCCCACGCTGCGTCCACGACCCATCGGCAGCTCGGCCCGGCGCAGCTGGTGGCC
>JBAWVU010000290.1:0-3898 GCA_037147135.1 Chloroflexota bacterium | reverse complement strand
CGCCCGGGCTCGGGGAGCCGGCGGGGCCCGGGGACTGGCCCGGCGAGGGTGATCCGCCCGGGCTCGGGGAGGCGCCGGGGCCCGGAGACAGGCCGGGGCTGGCCGAAGCGCTCGGGCTCGGGGAACCGTCGGGGCCCGGGGACAGGCCGGGCGCGGGCGACGCCTCCGGGATCGGCGCCGCGGCGGCCACGGATCCGGGGGCACCGTCCGGGACGAGCCCGCCGAGCGGGTCGACCTCCGCAGCGGCCACGGATCCCGGGGCGCCGTCCGGGACGAGCCCGCCGAGCGGGTCGAACTCCGCGGAGAGCCCGGCGAGCGGGTCCGCGACCACGTCAGCGGCCGCCAGGGCGGTCCCACCCCCGAGGCGCATCTCCGTTACGGTCCCGACCCCGAGTGCCGTCGCGGCGACGACGACCGACAGTCCAGCCGCGAAGACGATGTTCCGGCGCGGGAGAGACCCGATGAGCCGCCCGCGCCGGAGCGGCTCCTCGACGAGGCGCTGCGTGACCGCGGAGAGTGGGATCGCGGCGGCCACCAGGGCGAGTCGGCCCTCGAGCGGGAGCGGCCCCCCGAGAGCGACCGGGACGAGGACGAGGATCGGCCAGTGCCAGAGGTAGAGCGAGTAGGAGATCCGTCCCATGTAGCGCATGGGGCCCCATCCCAGGGCGCGCGCCGCCGGAGCCGCCGGGCGCCGGACGCCGGCGGCGACGACCGCTGCCGTCCCGAGGACGGGGAGGAGCGCGGCGACGCCCGGGAACGGCGTCTCGGTCGAGATGACGACGCCCGACGCCACGACCATCGCGAGCCCGACGAGGCCGATCCCCGTCGCGAGCCCGCGCGGCAGCGCCCCCAGCCTCGGCACCGCGAGGGCGAGCGCCGCCCCTGCCCCGAGCTCCCATGCGCGCGTCGGCAGCGAGAAGAACGCCCACGGCTCGTTGGTCCCGGTGAGGTAGAACGAGAGCGCGAACGAACCGACGACCACCGCCCCGATCGGCCACGCGAGGCGGCGCGCGGAAGTCCCGCACAGCCGCGCCGCGAGGAGCAGGAGCGCGGGCCAGATGAAGTAGAACTGCTCCTCGGCGCTCAGCGACCAGAAATGGAGGATCGGCGAGGGCGCGAGCGAGCCCTGGAGGTAGTCGGTCGCCTGCACGGCGAACCGGATGTTCACCACGTACAGCGCGGCGGAGGTCGCGTCGCCGGCGACGTCCACCACCTGGAGCGGCGCGAGGATGAGGACCGACGCGACGAGAGTCACGATGAGGACGAGGGCCGACGCCGGGAGGATGCGCCGGATACGGCGGGCATAGAAGCCGGGCAGCGAGACCGTGCCCGTCGCCCGCAGCTCGCGCACGAGCAGACCCGTGATGAGGAACCCGGAGAGGACGAAGAAGACATCGACGCCCACGTAGCCACCGGTGAAGCCGGGCACCTGGGCGTGGTAGAGGAGGACGAGCACGACAGCGATGCCCCGCAGCCCTTCGAGGTCGGGGCGGAACCCCGTGCGCTCCCCGCTGGGGGCGGCGATGTCGATCATCGGGTCACGACGGCGACGAGAGGACCATGCGGCCCTGCGGATCCCTGCTTCGGTCCTTCACAGCGGCCGATCCATGCTCGATCACCTGGTGTGGCAGCTCATCCGGCCTGGCGTCCCGTGTGGCAGTCGCCATCGTACCGCCTGCTCCGGGAGGTCCGTCGGGGGCTCTGACGGTCGTGCGATCGCGCCCGCAACCGCGCTCCCCGACGTCGGTTCCGGCCAGCCCGGCGCGGGAAGCCGGGCTGCGCGGGTCGTTCGGCACTGGCCGGGCAGGAGTATGTTCAGGGGACGGACATGCGCGTCCCGTGACTGGACGCGCGATTCGGCGACCCGAGGACATGGTGACGTCGAGCGCCTCGATCACGACCCGCGACACCGAGCCCGGGGAGGCGCTCGACCCGGTCCTGATCCTGCGGCCGCTGCGCGACGATGGCGGCCGGGTCAGCGACGCGATCATCGAGTTCGCGAACGCGCCGTGGCGGTCAGCCTTCGGCTCGGCCGATCGGGACCCGTCCGGCCTGCGGCTGCTCGAGGCGTTCCCGGCCTTCGCGGATCGCATCGCGTATCTGGGCCGGGCGATCGGGACCGGCGAGTCGTTCCGGCTCCTCGACACGATGCCGGGCGACCCCTCGCGGCGCTTCGTGACCCAGATGACGCCGCACGGAGCGAGCGTCATCGTCGTGAGCCACGAGGTGACGCGCGAGCACGCTCTCGAAGAAGCGCTCGCCTCGAGCGCGGAAGGCCTCCGCACCTTCTTCGACGCCGTCGACGACATGGTCGTGGTGAGCGCGCTCGACGGCCGGATCGCCTATGCGAACCCCGCCCTCGCGAAGCACCTCGGCTATAGCGCCGACGAGCTCGGGGGGATGGACGTGCTCGATCTGCATCCCCCCGACAGGCGCCTGGAGGCCGAGACGATCCACGCCGCCATATCGAACGGCGAGCTGGACTCGTGTCCGATGCCGCTTCAGACGAGGTCCGGCGCGCTCCTCGCCGTGTTGACCCGGGTCTGGTTCGGCCGGTGGAACGGCGCCGACTGCGTCTTCGGGATCAGCAAGGACCTCACCGCGGAGCAGGAGGCGCTCCAGAAGTTCGAGCGGCTGTTCCGCGGCCACCCGGCCCTCATGGCGCTGAGCGACCCGTCGGGCGGGCGGTTCACCGACGTGAACGACGCCTGGCTCGCGACGCTCGGCTACTCGCGCGAGGAGGTCATCGGTCGGACGAGCGAGGAGCTCGACATCTTCGTGGATCCGGAGCAGGCGAGCGCCGTCGCAGCGCAGCTGCAGGCGGAGGGCCGCTTCGGCGACGTCGAGCTCACGGTCCGCCGGCGCGACGGGACCGCCCTCAACGGCCTCTTCTCCGGCGAGATCATCGAGAGCCAGGGCCGTCGGTATCACCTCACCGTCATGGTCGACCAGACCGAGCGTCAGCGGGCGGAGCAGGCGCTCGGCGTGAGCGAAGCGCTCTACCGGTCCATCCTCAACGCATCCCCCGACGTCATCGCGGTCGCGGATCTCGCCGGCCGCATCCGCATCGCTTCCGCGGCGGTCCTCACGATGTTCGGATACGAGCGGGAAGAGCAGATCGTGGGCCGTTCACTCACCGAGTTCATGGTCCCCGACGATCGGGAGCGCGTCATGGCGGAGGTGGCGCGCCGGTTCGCGGGGGTCCCGGTCTCAAGAATGGGCGAGACACGCGGGCTGCGTGCCGACGGGAGCACCTTCGCCGCCGAGGTGACCGGCGAGCTCATCCGGGACGCGAACGAGCAGCCCACCGGAATGGTCCTCATCGTGCGCGACGTCACCGAGCGCATGCAGGCGGAGGAGACGCTGCGCGCGAGCGAGGCGAAGTACAGGCTGCTCGCGGAGCACACGACGGACCTCGTGTGGCTGACGGACATGAACATGAGGGTCACGTACCAGAGCCCATCCTCGGAGAGGCTCCGCGGCTTCACGACCCAGGAGCTCTTCGACCTGCCGCTCGAGGAGCACGTGACACCGGAGTCCTTCCGGGCGGTGGTCGAGCTGCTTGCGACCGAGCTGCCCAGGATCGTGGCCGACCCGGACCACGAACCGGTCACCACGCTGGAGCTCGAGTACTACCGCAAGGACGGCACCACGGTCTGGGCGGAGGTCACGTTCAGCGTCGTGCGGGACGGCGACGGCAGGCCAGTCTCGATCCTCGGCGAGGGAAGGGACGTCACCGAGCGCAGGCAGGCGGAGGAGGTGCTCGCATCGAGCGAGGCGAACTTCCGGACGTTCTTCGACACCATGGACGACATCATCGTGGTCGGCACGCCCGACGGCCGAATCGTCCACGCGAATCCCGCCCTCACGAAGAAGCTCGGGTATGACCCGGCCGAGA
>JBAWVU010000289.1:0-3911 GCA_037147135.1 Chloroflexota bacterium | reverse complement strand
CCGCCCCGACCATCCCAGGTTCGTCGATCGGCGGTTCCGCAGGGCCGTGGTCCAGGCGATCGACCGGGAGGCCATCGTCCGCGACCTCCTCGGTGGGGGAGGGGCGATCGCGGAGACGCCCATCCCGCCCGCGTCCTGGGCGTTCTCGGCCGCGGCGAGCCGCGCGCTCCCGTACGACGTCAAGCGGGCGGCCTCCGAGCTGACGGACGCTGGCTGGAAGAAGACCGCGAAAGGCTGGATCGCGCCCAAGGCGACGAAGCCGTTCACGCTCCAGATCCTCGCGCTCGACAAGGTGACGAACCCGCTCGCGTTCTCGATCGCGACGCAGGTGGCGAAGGACCTGACGGCCTTCGGCATGAAGACGACCGTCCTCGGCCTCGCGCCGTCCGTCCTCGTGCAGCGCCTCCGGGAGCACACGTTCGACGCCGTCCTCCTCGACGCGAACGTCGGCCTCGACCCGGACCCGTACCCGCTCCTCGCCTCGACGCAGGCCGGCCCGGACGGCTCGAACATCTCGGGGGTACAGAACGGCGACCTCGACGCGCTCCTCGTCGAGGCCCGCAAGCCCGGCTCGCTCGCCGCCCGCAGGAACCGCTACGCGACGCTGGAGGACGACATGTCGACCGAGCAGTACATGCCGCCGCTGCACTTCCGCGACTACCTGGTCGTCTACCGCGACACGGTCGACGGACCCCATCCGAGGCAGCTCGGCGACCTCAGTGACAGGTACTGGGATGTGCTAACATGGCGCCTCGCCACGAGCCGCTGAGCCTGCGCGAGGTGGTCGGCGGCGGGTCCGCGCCGAGGTGGCGAAACTGGTAGACGCGCCAGCTTCAGGAGCTGGTGCCCGCAAGGGCGTATGGGTTCGACTCCCTTCCTCGGTACCATCCCCGCGTCCAGCGGTCGGACCTGAACTGGACATCGTGCCCAGGTGGCGGAATTGGTATACGCGTACGTTTGAGGGGCGTATGACGCAAGTCATCCGGGTTCAAGTCCCGGCCTGGGCACCACTTCCCCTCGCATCCTGATCGCTCCAGACGCGCCCGCGGGGCGCGTCTTCCATTCCCGGCCCGTCGCGGCCGCCGGGCGGTTAGCTCAGATGGTGAGAGCGCCTCGCTTACACCGAGGATGTCAGAGGTTCGAGTCCTCTACCGCCCACCACCCTTCCACAGCGTGCCCGCGCGGCGGTAGACTGCCGCGTGGGGATGCCCGCTCGGGCGTCCGATCGGAGGCGCGCATGCAAGTCGCACTGATCGTCATCCTCGTCATCGTCGTCATCGTCGCGATCGGGGCGGTCCTTTTCTACAACGGGCTCGTCCGCAAGCGGAACACCGTCGACGAGTCCCTCGCCCAGATCGAGGTCCAGCTCAAGCGGCGCCACGACCTCGTGCCGAACCTCGTGAACGCCGTCAAGGACTACATGTCCTTCGAGCAGGACGTCCTCACGAAGGTCACCGAGGCCCGTGCTAACGCCGTCGCCGCCGGCTCGAAGGGCGTCGCCGAGCAGTCGAGCGCGGAGAACCAGCTCACCGGTGCGCTGCGGTCACTCTTCGCCGTCGCGGAGAACTACCCGACGCTCAAGGCGAGCGAGAACGTGCTCTCCCTGCAGGAGCAGCTCACCACCACGGAGAACCAGATCAGCTTCGCCCGGCAGTACTACAACTCGTCGGTCCTCGAGTTCAACACGTCGATCCAGACGTTCCCCGGCAACATGATCGCCGGCCCGTTCGGGTTCACCAAGCGCGACTTCTTCGAGGCCGAGCCCGAGGCCGCCGTCGTGCCGGTCGTCGCCCTCCGCTGAACCATCAGCCGGCTCCTGCCGGCACATCTCGGTCTCGGCCGGCCCCTGCCGGCTCCCGACCGCCGCGCTCGCGAAGGTAGGAGGCCCCGTGGCCGCCGCCACGTCGTTCCGTGCCCAGATCTCCGCCAACCGGCGGAACTCGTTCTTCCTCGTGCTCGCCGTCATCGCCGTGCTCATCGTCCTCGGCGCGGCCATCGGGTACGGCGTCACCGGTTCTGTCACGGGCATGCTGGGCGCCACGGTCATCGCGATCGTGCTCGGCGCCGCCATGTCCCTCCTCAGCTACATGGGCGGGGACCAGCTCGTCCTCGCGGCGTCGAAGGCGCGCGAGGTCGACGAGACGACCGCGCCTCAGCTCGTGAACGTCGTGCGCGAGATGACCCTCGCGGCGGGGATCCCGATGCCCCGCGTCTACATCATCGAGGACTCCGCCCCCAACGCGTTCGCCACCGGCAGGGACCCGAAGCACGCGTCCATCGCCGCCACCACAGGCCTGCTCGACAAGCTCGACCGCGAGGAGCTCCAGGGCGTCATCGGCCACGAGCTCAGCCACGTCCGCAACTACGACATCCGGTTCTCGCTCATGGTCGGCGTGCTCGTCGGGAGCATCGCCCTCATCGCGGACGTGTTCCTCCGGCTCTCGTTCTGGGGCGGGCTGGGGCGGGGGAGCCGCCGCGGATCGAGCGACTCGGGCGCCGGGGCGCAGGCGATCATCTTCTTCGTCGCGATCATCCTCGCGATCCTCGCTCCCATCGCGGCGCGCCTCGTGCAGCTCGCGGTGAGCCGGCAGCGCGAGTACCTCGCCGACGCGTCCTCCGTCGAGCTCACGCGCAACCCGGCCGGGCTCGAGCGCGCGCTCGTCGTGATCGCCGCCGACCAGGAGCCGCTCGAGGTCGCCAACCGGGCGACGCAGCACCTGTACATCGTGAACCCGGTGAAGAAGCTCTCCGATCGGCAGATGGGGCTCTTCTCGACCCACCCGCCGATCCTCGACCGGGTGAACCGGCTTCGTGCGATGACGGGGGAGCCGCCGATGACGTCCGAGGAGATGCTCCGGATCAAGGGGCTCGAATAGGCCGGGATCGAACGGCTCGGCGGCCGGCCGGGGCCCGACCTTGCGAGGCGATCGCGGGTCGTGGTACCGTGACGATCGCCGTACGGGCGACCAGCCTCGGGACGTCCACGGGCCGAGATAGCTCAGTCGGTAGAGCACGCGACTGAAAATCGCGGTGTCGCCAGTTCGAATCTGGCTCTCGGCACCAGACACGCCGGGCGTGGTGATCGAGCGGAAGTGGCTCAGTTGGTAGAGCATCACCTTGCCAAGGTGAGGGTCGCGGGTTCGAGTCCCGTCTTCCGCTCCAGCTCCTCTCATCGCACCCGGGTCCGCCTCGGCGGCCCGCGTCGTCGGACCCCGACCGCTGCCCCTTCGTCCAGTGGTAGGACAGCGGACTTTGGATCCGTTAACCGAGGTTCGAATCCTCGAGGGGCAGCCATTCGTGCCCGCGGCGCGGCCGGAAGCCACCGGCATGCGAGGCGACGTACCCAAGTGGCCTGAAGGGGAGCGCCGATCCTCCGGCCTCACAGCGGACCCGTAGCCATCTCTCCGGGCGCGAACGGGGGTCGGCCGCGCGGCAGTGGCTCCCACGGGCCTGCGCGGGGCATCGGCGGTGGATCTCGGCAGCCCGGATCGGGCGAGTCCACGACCTGCAAGGCAGAGGCCTCGGGCCGTTGCGCCGGTGCGGCGGTAACGGAGGGGTACGTCGGGCAACAGATCGGGCTCTCCCTCCGGGGAGAGCCCGATCTCGTCGACCCACGGGGCGTCCGGGTCAGAGGCCCGCGGCACCGCCCTCGTCGCCGGCCCCGTCAGCGGTCCCCGCGGCGAGACCTGCGGCCTCGTCCTGTGCGGGGGGGAGGGGAGCATAGACTGCGAGAGGGGAGGGTGTGACACTCGCGCAGGACCGAGGTTGGGTCCGGTCCTGCTGCTGCACGAGGGGGTGCCTGGGATGAGGGAGCCTGACACCCTCCTGGGGTTCCTCGCCTCCAGAGAGCCGTGGCCATCCGCCGTGATGCCCGGTGCCCCGGGGTTCGTCCGGAGACCGGGGCCGCTCCC
>JBAWVU010000288.1:0-3964 GCA_037147135.1 Chloroflexota bacterium | reverse complement strand
ATGGTACGCCGGGCGCACCGTCGGCGATCGTGGTCGGGTGCCGCATCGCGGGCCGCCTCCGGGGTCCGTGTCCGCGTCCAGGTACGTCCGTTGACCTCCGGCCCGCCAGCCGGTATACACGTCGCATGCCGCCCGCCGGGTGAGCCTCTTGTACGTACCCGAACGCCCCGGAGGTGCCGCATGACGCACGAGTTCCCCCAGACGATGGGCCAGCAGCTCGGCCGTCGCTCCTGGGCCGAGCCGTGGAAGATCAAGATGGTCGAGCCGCTTCGCGTCATCTCGCGCGAGGCGCGGGCGCGGGCGCTCGACGAGGCCGGCTACAACACGTTCCTCCTCCGCGCGGACGACGTGTACATCGACCTGCTCACCGACTCCGGCACGAGCGCGATGAGCGACCGCCAGTGGGCCGGTCTCATGCTCGGCGACGAGTCCTACGCCGGCAGCCGGAACTTCTACCATCTCGAGGACGCCGTCCGCACGTACTACGGCTACCGCCACGTGCTGCCGACGCACCAGGGTCGCGGCGCGGAGCACCTCCTCAGCCAGGCGGTCATCAAGCCCGGCGACCACATCCCCGGGAACATGTACTTCACGACGACCCGGCTCCACCAGGAGCTCGCGGGCGGCACGTTCCACGACGTCATCGTCGACGAGGCGCACGACCCGGAGAGCCTCGCGCCGTTCAAGGGGGACGTGGACCTCGGGAAGCTCGAGCGGCTCATCGACGAGGTCGGCGCAGACCGGATCCCGTACGTGAGCCTCGCGGGGACCGTGAACATGGCCGGCGGGCAGCCCGTGAGCATGGCGAACGTCCGAGCGCTCCGGGAGATCACCTCGCGGCTCGGCATCAAGCTCATGCTTGACGCGACGCGGATGGCGGAGAACGCGTTCTTCATCCAGGAGCGCGAGCCCGGGTTCGCCGACCGGCCGATCGCGGAGATCCTCCGCGAGTTCTGCTCGTACACGGACGGCGCGTGGATGTCCGCGAAGAAGGACAACCTCGTGAACATCGGGGGCTGGCTCGCGGTGAATGACGACGCGATCTTCGAGGAGCTCCGCAACCTCGTCGTCGTCTACGAGGGGCTCCACACCTACGGCGGGATGAGCGGCCGCGACATGGAAGCCCTCGCCATCGGCATCGAGGAATCCGTCTCTGACGACCACATCCGGGCGAGGATCGGCCAGGTCCGGTATCTCGGCGAGCTCCTCACCGACTGGGGGGTCCCGATCGTCGTGCCGGTCGGGGGACACGCGATCTTCCTCGACGCGAAGCGCTTCTATCCGCACCTGCCGCAGGACGCGTTCCCCGCGCAGACGCTCGCGGCGGAGCTCTACCTCGACTCGGGCGTGCGGTCGATGGAGCGGGGGATCGCGAGCGCCGGCCGGAACCCCGAGACGGGCGACCACATGCGGCCGAAGCTCGAGCTCACGCGCCTGACGATCCCGCGCCGGGTATACACGCAGGCGCACATGGACGTCGTGGCCGAGTCGGTGAAGGCAGCGCATGACTCGCGCCACAGTGCGACCGGGCTGCGCATGACGTACGAGCCGAAGTACCTGCGCTTCTTCCAGGCGCGCTTCGAGCCGCTGCCGGCGGCGTGACGGACGGACAGGGAGACCGAGCGCGGCGCGTGACCACGCCGGCCAGCGCGGCCGGACGGCGAGGCCCGCCGATTCAGAGCTTCAGAGAGCCCGTCGCTGCGACGATCGCCCAGATCGCGATCATCAGGATGAGGAGGCCGCTGGCCACGACGGCGATGCGCTTGAGATCCGCGACGACGTAGGCGTACTCGGCCGTGGAGCGGGACGCGAGGGCAGCCGCCTCGCGCGGGCGGCCCCGCGACGCATCGGCGCCACCGCGGCGGCCCCGCGACCGGGAGGCCGCGGCGCCTGCCGCGCTCTCCTGGGCGAGGATCTCCGCCTCGAGCTCGGCCGCGCGGGCCTCCTCGGAGGGCGTGACGCTCGTGGCAGGTGTGGGGACGACCGCGGCGGTCGGCGCCGTCGCGGGAGTGGTCCGGGTGGTGGGCTTGCGCTGTCCGCTCCGGACCGCGCGCTGGCGCTTGGCCATGTGGGTGAGGGGCCTCCGATGGGCGTCGTTCGGGCGGGCTCACGGCTCCACCGCGGGCCGGGACGCGCGCTGGGCGTCGATGCCGGAGGATACCACCGCCCCACGGGCCGCGTCCGCGCCACCTGCTAGACTCGACCTCCCGTCCACGCACCGCGTCCCTCGGGAGGGCTCGCGCATCGACATCGCCATGCTCCTGTCGGCCGTCGCGGTCGCGGCCGCTGCGGCACTCGTCGTCGCCGTGGTCGTGCTCGTCGGTCGGGTGCGCGGTCTCGAGCGGAGCCTCGATGCGCTCACGCGCGGGGAGGACGGGAAGAGCCTCGCCGGCGTCATCGAGACGCACCTCGACAAGGTCTACTCCGTCGCACGCGAGGTCGACGACCTCGAGGACCGGACCGCCACCCTGGAGCGGGACGGCCGCAAGGCGTTCCAGCGGCTCGGGCTCGTCCGCTACAACCCGTTCGAGGACACCGGGGGAAACCAGAGTTTCGTCCTCGCGCTCCTCGATGCCGACGGCGACGGCACGATCCTCACGAGCCTCCACACGCGCCAGGCGACGCGCTTCTACGCGAAGCCGGTGCGGGGCGGCAAGCCGGAGGCGACGCTCTCCGCGGAGGAGACCGAGGCGCTGCGGGCGGCGCTCGGCTACTGACGGCGTGGCGTCGCGTGGCTCCCGCGAGCGCGTCGCGCGGCGGCGCGAACCGCGTCCGCTCGTGCAGATCCCGGTCTGGGGCGACGCCGAGGTCGGCCCGGGCCCCGTGCCCGCGACGGGCGTCGATGCGCTCCTCGAGGGCCTGAGCAGGGACCAGCGGCGCGCGGTGACGCACGGAGACGGGCCGCTTCTCGTCGTCGCGGGGGCCGGGACGGGGAAGACTCAGGTCATCACGCGCCGGATCGCCTGGCTCATCGCCACGCGCCGCGCGCGGCCGTCGGAGATCCTCGCCCTCACGTTCACCGACAAGGCCGCGGAGGAGATGCAGGCCCGCGTCGACCGACTCGTCCCGTACGGGTTCACCGATGCCGCGATCTCGACGTTCCACGCGTTCGGCGACCGGGTCCTGCGCGAGTCGGCCCTCGAGCTGGGCCTGCCGACCGACGTCCGCGTGCTCAGCCGGCCCGAGACCGTCCTCTTCCTCCGCGAACGGCTCTTCGCCTTCGATCTCGACCTCTATCGGCCGCTCGGCGACCCGACGCGCTTCCTCGACGCCCTCGCGGCGCACTTCAGCCGGTGCAAGGACGAGGACGTGAGCCCGGACGACTACGCGGAGTTCGTCCGGCGCCTCGTCCGGGCAGCCGCGGAAGCCGAGGCCCGTGGGACCGCCCCCGGTTCCTCTGCCGCCGACCGGGAGGCCGCCGAGGTGGCCGTGGACGTGGCACGCCGACAGGGTGAGCTCGCCGCGGCGTACGCCCGCTACCAGGGGCTCATGGCCGAGGCCGGCCACGTCGACTTCGGCGACCAGGTGAGCCTCGCGCTGCGGCTGATCCGCGAGTCGCCGTCCGCTCGCGAGCGGCTCCGCGCCCGGTACCGGTACATCCTCGTCGACGAGTTCCAGGACACCAACCGGGTGCAATGGGAGCTCGTCGCGCTCCTCGCCGATCCGTCGCGCAACCTCACGGTCGTCGGCGACGACGACCAGTCCATCTACCGGTTCCGGGGCGCGGCGATCAGCAACATCCTCGGCTTCCTCGACCGGTACCCGCGCGCGGTGAAGGTCGTGCTTCGGCGCAACTACCGCTCGCGGGCCCCCATCCTCGACGCCGCGTACCGGCTCATCCGGTTCAACGACCCGGACCGCCTCGAGGTCCGGGCGGGGATCGTGAAGCGCCTCGTCGCGGTGCGGCGGGGCGGTCGGGCGACGCCGGTCCGCCACCGCGCGTTCGCGACCGGCCAGCACTCAG
>JBAWVU010000287.1:0-3996 GCA_037147135.1 Chloroflexota bacterium | reverse complement strand
GTCGACGACCGCGCGAAGGGCCGATAGCGCACGCTGGCTTCCTGCCGGCGGCACCTCCCCCGCGACGCGATCCGCGACCGGACCGCCGAAACGGCCGTACCCATCGGGCTCCATCCCGAGGTCGTGGAGGCGAACCGCGAGCTCGTGGCTCGCCGGAACGCGAACGCGCACCACGTCGGCCCCCCCGCTCACGAGGACCGCAGCCTCGTCGCAGGCCGCGTCGAGGAGCGTCGCCTCGAGCGAAGCGCCCACCCACGGTCGCCGTGCGTCGCCGAGGACGTCCACGAGCTCGTGACGGGCCGTCCGGTTCGCGTCGACGCGCTCGATCGCGATCGCGAGGCGCCGGTCGGCCTCGGCTCTGGCGCCCGCGCGCCGCTCCGGGTCGAGGAGCGCCTCGGCCTCGAGGTCGAGATCCACCGCGCCGCTCGCGACGTCGAGCGCGAGCTCCTGGGGGGTGGACCCGTAGACGAGCAGGGCGGCGGCGAACGGGAGGAGGACGCCGCGGGCGAGCCGGGCGGGATCCTGCGCGACGGAGACCTCGACGACGGCGGCGGCGAGCGGGACGCCGGAGCGGGCGAGGCCATGCACCCCGAGGAGACGGAGGATGGCACGCTCGATCCCGACGGTCGTCGCGGCGCGGGCGACCGGGCCGAAACGGGCCGCGAGGGCGGCGGCGTGCTCGAGGAGGCGATCGAGGTCGGCGGCGAGCGGATCCGGCACGCCCGACATGCTACGCGGCCCGACTGCGCCTGCGCGACGTCCGGGCGCCCCGGCGACGAGAGGACGCCGGCACACCGCACACGCCGCTCACGCCGCTCACGCCGACAGCGAGGTCCACGCGTCGAGCTCGGTTCACGCGGCGAGCGACGCGAGGCGGATCCCCGCGAGGAAGGCCCGATACGCGAGGACGGGGTCGTCCGTCGTCACCTGGGTGCCGCGGTCTCCCGTGCGCTCGACGAGGGGGACGATCGCGGCGAGGTCGGCCTGGGCGGCGTTCGACCACTCGACCCCGAGGACGATCGGCGGCCGCACGATGAAGGGGCGGAGCTCGCCGGACATGGCGCGGCGCACCGCGCGCTCAGCGCCGGCCCGGATCCGTGCGCAGGCCTCGTCCGGGTGGGGCGAGATCGCTGAGTGGCGCCCGACGGCCTCCTTCACGACGACGCGCTCGGCGTCGGGGAGCTGGTCGGCGACCTCGGCCGCGAGCGCGTCGTCGCCCGCCACCATCCCGACCGGCACGCCCCACGCACCGAGGACCATCGCGTTGATCGCCGTCTCGCCGACCGGGCGCCCACCGAGCGTCGTGAGCGTGGGGCCATACGAGTACGTGTGCGCGATCGTCCCGGTGGGGTGGCCGGCACGCGCGTGGTAGCCGACGAACAACGCGACTCCGAAGCCCGACCCGGGCTGGGCACCTTCGACCATCGACCACGCCTTCTGCCCCTGGATGACCCAGGCCCGAGGGTGGAGCGCGGCCGGGATGAGGTTGAACATGGAGCCGTGGCTGTCGTTGACGACGACGTCGCGGGCACCCGCCGCGAGGGCGCCCTCCACGGCGGCGTTCGTCTCGCCGACCATGAGGTCGACGGCCGCCGGGTACCCGAGATCGCCGCGGCGGGTCGGCTCCGGGTGGCAGACGCCGGCGATCCCCTCCATGTCGACGCTCACGTAGACCTTCATCGCGATGCCTCCCCTTCCGCCTCCGGGCCGGTCCGCGCGGGCCGCCCGACCCAGACATGGCCGTCGGCGAAGTGCTCGGCCTTCCAGATCGGCGCGCGCGCCTTCGTCTCGTCCAGCGCGTACGCCGCCGCCGCGAACGCCGCTCCCCGGTGGGCCGCGCCGACGACGATCGCGATGCTCACGTCCCCGAGGGGGACGCGCCCGGTGCGATGGACGATGGCGATCCTCGTGACGCCGTGGCGCAGCTCCACCTCGTCGGCGATCTCGGAGAGGACGGCGAGCGCGAGCGGCTCGAGCGACTCGTAGTCGAGCGCGAGGACGCGGCCGCCCGCGTGCCGGGCCGCCCCGGCCTCCTCGCCCGGCGCGGGGATCCCCGGCGTCGCCCGTGTCCGGCCGAGGAACCCGACCACGGCGCCGTCCTCGTCGGTCGCGAGCCGGTCCGCCAGGTCGGCGAGGATCGTCGCGTCGAACGCGTCCTCGCGCAGCTCGAGGAGCCGTCGCCGGTCGATCGGCGCGTCGTCGGCGCCGCCGCTCACCGGCGGGATGCACGCCACCTCGGAGCCATCGGAGAGCGGCGTCGACGAATCGGCGTACGACCCGTCCACGGCGAAACGCACGTACGGCCGTGCGGCCGCGAGGTCCGGGTAGGCGGCGGCGATCGCGACCCACGCGTCCTGCGCGGTGGCGCCCGCCAGGAGCTCGAGCTCGACCGTGCGCGACCCGACGATCTCGCGCTGCCGCGCG
The DNA here is from genome assembly GCA_037147135.1 of Chloroflexota bacterium. Lineage (GTDB taxonomy): Bacteria > Chloroflexota > Limnocylindria > Limnocylindrales > CSP1-4 > CAIYQJ01. The sequence continues at coordinate 1,572 of JBAWVU010000287.1, read as the reverse complement.
AAGAGCCGGACGCGGACGCGGATGGCGCCGGGGGCGGGGTCCCCGGTGAAGTCGGGGCTGCGCGGTCTGCTCGGAGGCACGTGGTGGAGTGTACGGGGGGCGTCGGGCCGGCGTTCCTGCGACGATCGAACGGACCGCGGTCGGACGCTACGATGGAGGCGCTCGCCCGAGCGGCCGTCGGCCCGCCCGTCGGTGGCGAGACCGCGCGGGGATCGCGCAGGAGGTGACCGATGTCGCTCGACCGGCAGGTCCGGATCACGTGGTACGGCCACGCCTGCTTCGAGATCGTCACGCCCGGTGGCGTCGTCGTCCTCGTCGACCCGTGGTTCGGGAACCCCAGGAGCCCGAAGGCGGCGGCCGACGTCGACCGATGTGACGTCCTGCTCGTGACCCATGGCCACAGCGACCACCTGGGGGACGCCCTCGAGATCGCGCGGCGGACGCACCCGGCCTGGCCGCAGATCCACGAGATGAGCCTGTGGGTGAACGACGGCCGGCTTGCCGGACTGCGGGCCGAGGTCATCGGGATGAACAAGGGCGGGACGGTCGAGGTGAAGGGGCTTCGCGTGACGATGACCCCCGCCGAGCATTCAGCCGGGAACTGGACGGGCGAGGGGGATGGGGTCCCGCTCCACCTCGGAGAGCCCGTCGGCTTCGTCATCGAGCTCGAGGACGGGTACCGGATCTACCACGCGGGCGACACGGCGGTCTTCGGTGACATGCGCCTCATCCGCGACCTCTGGGCCCCCGACCTCGCACTCCTCCCGATCGGCGGCCATTTCACGATGGACCCGCGCGGGGCGGCGCTCGCGGTCGAGTACCTCGGGATCGACGACGTCGTCCCGACGCACTACGGGACGTTCCCGATCCTCGCGGGGACGCCGGAGCAGCTCCGCGCCGAGCTCGACGCGCGCGGGCTCACCGGTGTCGTCATCCATGCACCGGAGCCGGGCGGGGTGGTCGCCTGAGCATCCCGCGATCCTCACGACGCACGGGAGCCGCAGCCATGACGACGATCCCCGACCGGTTCCGCGCGTTCGTCGCCGAGGGCGCGGGCGGGACTGTATCGCGGGGCACCAGGACCCTCGCGGTCGACGACCTCCCGGGCGGCGAGGTCCTCGTCCGGGTCGCCTGGTCCGACGTGAACTACAAGGACGCCCTCGCGACGATCGCCGGGGGCAAGGTCGCACGGATCTCGCCACTCGTGCCGGGCATCGACCTCGCCGGGACGGTCGTCGCGAGCGACGACCCGCGGGTCGTCGTCGGGGCCGAGGTCGTCGCCCACGGGTACGAGATCGGGGTCTCCCGCCACGGGGGCTTCGCGGAGTACGCGCGCGTCCCCGCCGGGTGGGTCGTCCCGCTCCCGGCCGGCCTCGGGGCGCGCGAGGCCGCCATCATCGGGACGGCCGGCTACACGGCCGCGACGAGCATCGCGCGGCTCGAGGAGCGCGGCCTCGCGCCGGGGTCGGGGCCGGTGCTCGTCACCGGCGCGTCCGGGGGCGTGGGCGGGACCGCCGTCCGCATCCTCCTCGCCCGCGGCTACGAGGTATGGGGCGTCACCGGGACGCCGAC
>JBAWVU010000286.1:0-3996 GCA_037147135.1 Chloroflexota bacterium | reverse complement strand
CTGCTCACCCGGCTCGTCGGCGAGGGCCCCGGCCGCAGCTCGAGCACGACATCCTCGCCGGGGCGGCACACGGTCCGGATGGACCCGTGGCAGGCCCAGCAGATCCTCCTCAACCTCGCAGCGAACGCGCGTGACGCGATGCCGGGGGGTGGGCGCCTCATCGTCGAGACTCGCGCGTCCATCATCGAGACCGCGGTCCCCGTCACCGGCGGCATGATCCCCGCCGGGTCCTACGTTGTGCTGTCCGTCGCGGACACCGGAACGGGCATGGACGCTCAGACGATGGCCCACGCGTTCGAGCCGTTCTACACGACCAAGGACGTGGGTCGCGGGACCGGGCTCGGGCTCGCGAGCGTCTACGGGTCCGTGCGCCAGTCGGGCGGCTACGTGTGGCTTCGGAGCGAGCCGGACCACGGAACGACCGTCGACATCTACCTGCCCGCGATGGCGGACGCGCTCGCGGGGGTCGGACCGCCGATCGCGGTCCAGGCCACGACGGCGCCGGAGCCGATCGGCGGGCCCGAGAGCGTGCTGCTCGTCGATGACGAGGAGAGCGTCCGCAGCCTGGTCACCGCGACGCTCGCCCGGCACGGCTACGCCGTGCACGCCGCCGCCGACGGCGTGGCTGCGCTCGAGATCGCCCAGGACCGGGCGGTGCCGCTCGACATCCTCGTGACCGACGTGGTCCTCCCGGGCCTCGATGGCTGGGACCTGGCCGCGCATGTCGCCGCGCTGCGCCCCGGGATCGGGGCGCTCTTCATCTCGGGCTTCGCGGACCACCCGATCGTGCGGGAAGGGCTCCTGCGGCGCGAGATCGAGTTCCTCGCCAAGCCCTTCAGCTCCTCTGACCTGCTCGGCGCTGTTCGACGGACCCTTGACGCTCGTGACGCTACCCGGCGCGCCCCGGCCGACACGACGACCTGACGGGCTGCCGGTCGGCCTCATGATCGGGCGTCGCCTCCCCAATGGGCCGCGCACGCCGGGGCGCGTGCGAGCCGACAACATGACCTTTGGCCCCGCTGCGCTGGCCCGGTGGGGACCATGATGAGAAGATGGCGGTTCATGGCGCCCCAGCGTGGGCCAGATGATCGACCCCGACCGCTTCCTCGATGACGCGGCTCGAGCCGACGGCACCGATGGCTCGGCCGCACGGCTTGCGGCTCAGGCAGGCATGCCCCTGCGGGTCCTCATCGTCGATGACGAGGAGGACGCGTTCGTCATCGCCCGCGACCTCCTCTGCCGGCACAGTGGCGGCCGGTTCACGTCCACGTGGGCAGCGACGATGGACGAGGGCCTTCGGCAGCTCGCCACCGGCGACGTGGACGTCGCCCTCGTCGACTACCACCTCCCGGTCGGCGATGGGCTCGAGCTGGTGGCGCGTGCGCGTGCCGCGGGGTCGCGCACGCCGATCGTGCTCCTCACCGGGCGCGCCCTCGAGGGCACGGACGTTGATGCCCTGAACGCCGGCGCGATCGACTACCTGGAGAAGAGCGACCTCTCCGCCCAGGGCCTCCAGCGCGTGGTCCGCCTGGCGGTCGAGCGCGCCCGTATCGCCGAGCGACTCCGCCACAGCCTCGGATTGCGCACCGCCGTGCTGAACGCGATCGCGGACGGCGTGGTCGTCACGGACCGGGACGGCCGCGTGACCAGCGTGAACCCGAGCGCCGCGATCGTCCTTGGTCGGTCGGTCGCAGACCTCATCTTCACCTCGCTCGGCTCGCGGGACTGGGAGATGGTCGGCGAAGACGGCACGCCGCTCGCTGGTGATCGGCACCCGGCCCTCCGCACCCTCGCGAGCGGGGAGGCGTCACCCCGTGTCGTCGTGGGCATGGCCCGTCCGGACGGGAGCAGGGCCTGGATCTCCCTCACCGTGTCCGCCCTCGTGCGTCCTGGCGAGTCGGCGCCGTACGGAGCGGTCCTCTCGTTCTCGGATGTGACAGCCTTCCGCGCGCTGGCGGACGAGCTGCGCCAGGCGCAGAAGATGGAGGCGATCGGACGGCTCGCGGGTGGGATCGCCCACGATTTCAACAACCTCCTCACCGTGATCTCCGGGTACAGCGACCTCATCCTCAGCGATCTCCCCGACGACGACATCCACTGGGCCGACGTCGACGAGATCAGCCGGGCGGCCGCTCGTGGCGCGGACCTCACGCGGCAGCTCCTCGCCTTCGGGCGTCGCCAGATGCTCCAGCCGATCGTCCTCGACCTGGACCAGAGCATAGGGGAGCTCGTGTCGCTGCTCATCCGGGTCGTCGGCGAGGACGTCGCACTGGATCTCCGGTCCGGGCCCGAGCGGCTGCACGTCCGGATGGACGCGGGACAGCTTGAGCAGATCCTCCTCAACCTCGCCCAGAACGCGCGCGACGCGATGCCGAAGGGTGGACGCCTGACGATCGAGACCCGGCGGTCCACTGTCGGGGCCGCGTCCCCCGCCGACGACGGCTCGCTCCCCGAGGGCCCGTGGGTCGTGCTGTCCGTCGCGGACACCGGGATCGGCATGGATGCGCAGACGAGAGCGCACGCGTTCGAGCCGTTCTACACGACCAAGGACGTCGGGCACGGGACCGGGCTCGGGCTCGCGAGCGTGTACGGAGCCGTGCGGCAGTCCGGCGGCCACGTGCGGCTTCGGAGCGAGCCCGGCCAGGGCACCACCGTGGACATCTACCTGCCGCCGGAGACGGGGCCGGCGACATTGCCCGCGGCAGCGCCGGGACGCTCGCTCATCGGCGGGAGCGAGAGCGTGCTGGTCGTCGACGACGAAGAGAGCGTCTGTGGCCTGGTCGCGGCGATCCTCGTCCGGCGCGGGTACATCGTGCGCACCGCGCTCGACGGCGCGGAGGCGCTTCGGATCGCGCAGGACGGCACCGTGCCGCTCGACCTCCTCGTCACCGACGTGATCATGCCGGGCCAGGACGGCTGGGAGGTGGCCGCGCAGGTCACCGCGCTCCGGCCGGGGATCGGCGTGATCTTCATGTCGGGATTCGCGGGCCACGCTGTCGTCCGGGACGGGCTGGTCCGGCCGGGGATCGAGTTCCTTGCCAAGCCGATCAGCTCCTCCGACCTGCTCGGCGCGGTACGTCGGGTCCTCGACGGTCGTGGAGGGGCCCCGGGCAGCTCGGCGGGCACGCCGGCATGACCAGCGCGGCGGAGGCGCACCTCGTCGAGATGGAGGCTCGCTACCGTGGCCTCCTGGAGGCGGCCCCGGACGCGATGGTCGTGGTGGACGAGCGCGGCGAGATCGTCCTCGTCAACCTCCAGTCGGAGAGGCAGTTCGGGTACCCCCGCGACGAGCTCCTCGGCCAGCCGGTGACGAGCATCATCCCTACCGGGTTCGCCGAGCGGCTCGTCGCGGACGGCCTCCGATCGGCGAAGGCCGCGCTCGAGCAGCAGATCGGCACGGGGATCGAGCTCGTCGCACGCCGCAGGGACGGCACCGAGTTCCCCGTCGAGATCATGCTCAGCCCCCTCGAGAGCACCGAGGGGATCCTCGTCACGGCGGCCATCCGCGACATCACCATGCGCAGGGCGGCGGAGGCGCACCTCGTCGAGATGGAGGCTCGCTACCGTGGCCTCCTGGAGGCGGCCCCGGACGCGATGGTCGTGGTGGACGAGCGCGGCGAGATCGTCCTCGTCAACCTCCAGTCGGAGAGGCAGTTCGGGTACCCCCGCGACGAGCTCCTCGGCCAGCCGGTGACGAGCATCATCCCTACCGGGTTCGCCGAGCGGCTCGTCGCGGACGGCCTCCGATCGGCGAAGGCCGCGCTCGAGCAGCAGATCGGCACGGGGATCGAGCTCGTCGCACGCCGCAGGGACGGCACCGAGTTCCCCGTCGAGATCATGCTCAGCCCCCTCGAGAGCACCGAGGGGATCCTCGTCACGGCGGCCATCCGCGACATCACCGTGCGCAGGGCGGCGGAGCAGCTCGCCCGACGCAACATCCGGCTCGAGGAACGGAACCGCGACCTGCTCGAGTTCGCGTCCGTCGTCTCGCACGAC
>JBAWVU010000285.1:0-4016 GCA_037147135.1 Chloroflexota bacterium | reverse complement strand
GGCCGCGCCCGCCTCCTCTTCGACGACTGCGATCTCCACGCCCGTCGGGACGGACGCGCCCTCCTCGACGAGCAGCTCGATGACGACGCCATCGAACGGCGAGGGCACCTCGGCGTTCACCTTGTCCGTCACGATCTCGACGAGCGCCTCGCCGATGGCCACGCGCTCGCCGGGTCGCTTGAGCCAGCGCCCGATCGTCCCCTCGGCGACCGTCTCGCCAAGCTGGGGCATCGTCACCTTCGCCACTGTCGACCTCCGGAGGGCACCGCGGGAACGCATGCTGCGGCCGCCGTCCACTCTAGTCTGCCGCATCGGGCCCGGGGCCGCGGGTGGCGCCGCCGAGCCTCGGCGCCTCGGTGCCCCGACCGAGAGGCGATGGGCCGTCCGAAGTTGATCGACCGTCCCGCGACGGCCATCGCCGCCTCGGCGAGGACCTCGGCGTTCGTGGGGTGGGGATGCGTCGCGAGGCCGATCTCCCACGCGGTCGCCTCGAGCAGCTCCGCGAGCGAGGCCTCGGCGATGAGGTCGGTCGCGTGCGGCCCGATGATGTGGACTCCCACGACCTCGTCGGTCGCGGCATCCGCGATGACCTTCGCGAAGCCCTCGTACTCGCCCCCGATGATCGCCTTCGCGACCGCCTGGAACGGCATCCTGCCCACCTTCACGACGAGGCCGCGCTCCTCGCACTGGCGCTCGGTGAGCCCGACGGACGCGATCTCCGGGCGGCAGTAGGTCGCGCGGGGCTGCTTCGCGTAGTCCATCCCCTCGACCTGTTCGCCGGCGATCGTGTGGGCGGCGATGATCCCCTCGTGGGCGGCGGTGTGCGCGAGCCAGAGTCCGCCGACGATGTCCCCGATCGCGTAGAGGTGCTCCGCGGCGGTCCGCATGTGATCGTCGACGACGACGATCCCGCGGTCCACGACGGCTGCGGTCGTCTCGAGGCCGACATCCTCGACGTTCGCCGCGCGGCCGGTGGCGACGAGAATGACCTCGGCGGCGACCGCCTCGCTCCCCTCCGCGCCCTCGCGCGAGACCGTGACCCGCACGCCCGCGGCGTCCGTGACGATCGCGGCCGGGTCGAAGCGGGCCCGTGTCACGACGCGGATCCCGCGCCGCGTGAAGCTCTTCTCGAGGGTCGCGCTCACCTCGGCATCCTCCAGGGGCACGATGGCCGGGAGGTACTCGAGCACCGTCACCTGCGTCCCCAGGTCGTGGAAGAAGGACGCGAACTCGACGCCGACGGCACCCGCACCGACGATGACGATGCTCGCCGGGAGCGAGTCGCGCCGGAGGATGTCGTCCGAGGTGAGGATGCGGACGCCGTCCGGCACGAGGCCCGGCAGGCTCTTCACGCGGCTCCCCGTGGCCAGCACCACGTCGGTCGCGACGAGGACCCGCTCGCCGACCGCGCCGGGCGTCCCGCCCTCGCCGGCGAGCGCGACACGCACGGTCGTCGGTCCCTCGAGCCGCCCCCGCCCCTGGACCCACTCGACGCCGTTCCTCTTCACGAGGCTGCGGAGGCCCGTCCACATCCGCTTGACGATCGCGTCGCGCCGAGCCGCGATGACCGGGTAGTCGACACCCACGCCGCCGTCGATCGTCACGCCGAGCTCGGAGGCCTTCTTCACTCGCGCGTAGAAGTCCGCGGACTCGAGGAGCGCCTTCGTGGGGATGCAGCCGCGGTGGAGGCATGTCCCACCGATCTTGTCCTCGTCGACGAGCGCCACGCGCATGCCCAGCTGGGCGGCGCGGAACGCGGCCGCGTAGCCGCCGGTCCCGGCGCCCAGGACGACGAGGTCGAAGCGGTCGGAGGTGGTCTCGGCCATCGTGGCGGGCCTCAGAGCGGACCGCCGCACGGACGGTCGTCGGCTATGGGTGGACGAGCCGGATGGTACCCTGCGGCAGCCCATGAGCGGGCGCCGTGCGCCCGGGGAGAGGGATGGATGTGACGCCGCCGGGAGGCACCGTTCCGTACACTTGGCGACGCATGACTCGGATGACCTGACCCCGGAGGCAGCTTCTCACGATGGACAACCCGTCTGCGACGGATCGGTCGGGCGGACCCACCCGCCGCCTCCTCGCTCCCCTTGTCGCTCCTGTCCTCGCGGCGCTCGCTGCACTCGTGCTGTTCGCGCCGATCGCGCTCGCGGTGGATCCGCCCCGGATCTCCGGCGCGATCACCGACCGGACAGGGACACTTTCGGCTGCCGACCAGGCGCGGATCACGGCCGCCGCCGCCGTGCTCCAGCGCGACGCGAAGATCCAGCTCTTCACGCTGCTGGTCGATTCGACGACGCCGCTCGGCATGGAAGAGTTCGCCACCGCGACCGCGACCAAGAACGGCCTCGGGACGAACGACGCGCTCGTGGCGATCGCTCTCGCGGACCAGACGTACTACCTGTGGGTCAACGACTCGATCCCGCTCACCAGCTCCCAGCTCGACGCCCTCCTCGTCGACCGCCTCGAGCCCGGCCTCCGGGGCGGCGACTATGCCGGCGCGATCGCCTCGCTCGCCGACGGCATGCGGTCCGAGCTCGCGGGGGCCGGCGCGACGTCCGGGCCTGCGACCGTCGCACCCGCGACTCCCGCGGCATCCGGTGCCGAGGCCGGCAGCACTTCCGGGAAGAGCTCGAATACGCTCACGCTCGTCGCGATCGTCGTGCTCATCGCGCTCGTCGCGGGCATCTGGCTCATGCTCACGCGCAAGCGCAACGTCCAGCTCGCCGCGCTGCGGGACGGCCTGCCGGCGCAGGCGAACTCCCTCCTCGTCTCCGTTGACGACGCCATCCGCGACATGGACCAGGACGTCTCGTTCGCCCAGGCCGAGTTCGGGGACGAGGCAGCGGCGCCGTTCGCGGCTGCCGTCGCCGAGGCGAAGGCGGAGATGGCCGAGGCCTTCAAGGTCCGCCAGAAGCTCGACGACGAGATCCCCGAGGACGCCGCCACGCGCGAGCGGATGCAGCGGGAGATCATCGGACGGTGCTCGAAGGCGCAGGCGCTCGTCGACGCCCAGCGCGCGAGCATCGAGGACCTTCGCGAGCTCGAGAAGAAGGCTCCAGAGATCCTCGATGCGCTGCCGGCCCAGGAGGACCAGCTCGAGGCGCGCATCGGGGCCGCGACACAGGCCTACCAGCGGCTCGGCGCCACGTACGCCGACTCGCTCAGCCAGCCGGTCGCCGGGAACCTCGAGGAGGCGCAGAAGCGGCTCGACATCGTCCGGCTCGCGGTCGACAAGGGGAAGGCGGCGTTGGCGGCCGGCGACACGCCGACGGGGACGCGGCTCGCCGTCGCCTCCCAAGTCGCGCTCCAGCAGGCCGGGGACCTCCTGGGCGCCATCGAGCGGACCGTGGCGGCCGCGGACGACGCGAACGCCAAGGTGGCCGGCGTCCTCGCGGAGACGGAGACGGATCTCGCGAACGCCCGGGCGAACGTCGGATCCGTGGGCGGCCCGGCGCAGCTCACGACGCGGATCGGCGAGGTCGAGGCGCTCGTCGCGGCGGCTCGCGCGACGCTGGCCCAGCCCAGGCACGACGTGATCGCGGCGTACAAGCAGGCGATCCAGGCTGCACAGGCGTCGGACGAGGTCCTCGCGGGGATCAGGTCGGAGGCCCAACGGATCGCGAGGGAGAAGGCGACGCTCCAGCAGACGATCGTCGCGGCGGGGATGGCGTACCGCCGGGCGGCCGACTTCATCGCCGCGCGCCGCTCGGGCGTCGACCGCGAGGCTCGGACGCGCCTGTCGGAGGCCGAGCGCCACCTTGCGGCAGCCCAGGAGCTCGCGTCACAGGACGTCGCGCGCGCCGCCGAGGAGGCGCGCCTCGCCGACTCGCTCTCGGAGCAGGCGATGCAGCTGGCCTCCGCCGATTTCGACCGGTACGACCGGAGCGGCCCGGCCGCGCCCCCGAGCAGCGGTGGCGGAGGCGTCGACGTGGGCGGGATCCTCATGGGGGCCACGCTCGGTGGGATGCTGTCCGACGGCGGAGATGGCGGCGGGCACGGCGGAGGCGGTGGCGGGC
>JBAWVU010000284.1:0-4029 GCA_037147135.1 Chloroflexota bacterium | reverse complement strand
GATAGCACCGCCCCGGCGGGGGCCGCAAGGCGATTCGGCCCAGCTGATCGCATACTCCCAGGGAGTATCCGAAGGCGGGCAAGCGCTGGCCTTCGGCACCCGCGGTGGGCGACGGCGGCCCCGGGTGCACGTTTGACACCCCGGAGCGGCCGTCCATATACTCGCCCGGACCTCGGCGCGCCGCTGCGCCTCGTGCGCTCAGGCGTGCTCGTGTGCCTCCAGGGATCCATGACCCCGTCCCGGAGGCCCCGCTGGGAAGGACCGGACGAACCCCCGATGAAGCAGACGTACCAGCCCAAGAAGCGCCACCGCGCCAAGGAGCACGGCTTCCGCGCCCGGATGAAGTCGCCCGGTGGTCGGCGGACGCTCGCGCGACGCCGCGTCCGCGGCCGGAAGAAGCTCACGGTCTGATCCCGACCCGCGGCGCGCCTCGTCCGCGGCTCCCGACGATGATCGTCCGACCTTCCGACTTCGACGCTCTCCAGCGTGACGGCGTGTCGAGTGGCACGCCGATCATCGGCGTGCGCGTGCGCAGGACGGGCCTCGCGGAGACGCGGTTCGGCATCTCGACGAGCAAGCGGGTCGGCAACGCCGTCGTCCGCAACCGCGCGCGGCGCCGCATCCGGGAGGTCCTTCGGGCGTCGCTCCATCGGATGACGCCCGGCTGGGACGTCCTCGTCGTGGCTCGACCACCCATCGTCGCCGCCGATCACGCGGCTCTCACCGCGACGATCGAGCGGCTTCTCCTGAAGCGCGGCGTGATCGCCCGCGCGGAGGATGCATGACGCGGGTCGGGACGGGCGTCGGGGTGGGCCTCATCAAGGTCTATCGGATCGTCTTCGCCTGGCTCCCGCCGAGCTGCCGGTATTACCCGTCCTGCAGCCACTACGCGGAAGAGGCGATCGTCAAGCACGGCCTGCTCCGGGGCTCGTGGCTGGGGATGAGGCGGCTTGCCCGCTGCGGCCCCTGGACGCCCGGCGGCTACGACCCGGTCCCGTGAGCGAGGACGCCCTGCCTGTGGATCTCCGGACGACACTCCGCCGCATCGCGCCGTTCGTGCTCCTCGCGATCGTCGTCCTGCTCGTCGTCGCCGCCTGTGTCCCGGGCGCGACGTCTCCCGGCGCGAGCGGGGTGCCGACGCCCACGCAGACGGCGCTCGCCCCGGCCAAGCCCGGCGCCGCCCCGATCAGCCTGCTCGCCTGGCTGTTCACGCCGGTCTTCCAGCTGCTCTTCATCACGCTCGTCGCGATCAACCAGGTCGTCGGCGACATGGGCATCGCGATCGTCATCCTCACGCTGATCATCCGCGTCATCCTCGTCCCGGTCTTCCGCCGCCAGATCGTGGGGCAGCGCCGGATGCAGCTCATCCAGCCCGAGATCAAGGCTCTCCAGGCGCGGTACAAGGGCGACAAGGCCAAGGTCCAGCAGGCGACGATGGAGCTCTACAAGGAGCGCGGGGTCAACCCGCTCGCCGGCTGCGTCCCCACCCTCATCACGTTCCTCCTGCTCATCCCGATGTACTCGGTCATCTCGGCCGGGCTGACGAACTTCGACCCCAACGCGATGCTCAACGTCTTCGGGCACCAGCTCATCCTGCTCGACTGCCCGTCGGCACCGGTCTACGTGAACGGCGTCGTCGAGCCGTGCCTGGACACGACCGTCTGGTGGCTCGGGAACATGAACATCGCCTACCCGTCCATCCTCTTCTCGGTCTTCGGGTTCGGGATCAGCGTGCTCGCGGTCATCTCGGCGCTGCTCCAGGTCGTCCAGACCCGGATGATCATGCCGCCGGCCACCCCGGGCGACTCGCAGGGTCGGCTCCAGCAGCAGATGTTCCTCTTCGTCCCGCTCATCTCGGTCCTGTACGGCGCGATCCTGCCTGCGGGCCTCTTCATCTACTGGGTCGTGACGACGATCTTCTCCATCGCGCAGCAGTACCTCATCGTCGGATGGGGTTCTCTATTCCCGATCTTCGGGTGGAACCCCGGGTTCGCGCAGGGCCACAAGCCGCGCTTCCCGGTGACGTTCGCCGCCCCGGCTCCCAAGAACCCGGCGGATCCGGGGGGGTCGGCCGGGACCATGGGCTCGCGCAGCGAGTCGGAGCGCGCCGCATCGGCGCAGTCCACCGTGCGCCAGCGCGGCCGACAGGGCCGACGAGGGAGACGACGCTAGATGAGCACCGACGCATACCGCGAGTTCACGGGCAAGACGGTCGAGGAGGCCATCCGAGGCGCACGCGACGAGTTCGGCGTGGACCTCGGCGACCTCGATTTCGAGATCCTCACGTCGGGGAGCCGTGGCGTCCTCGGCATGGGCGCCGAGCCGGCCCGCATCATCGCCGCGCCCCGGATGGCGCTCGGCGGTGCCGCGCCGAAGCGCGAGGCCGCCGAGGCGAAGCCGCTCCCGCCGCCGCCCGCCGACCGCGGCCCGCGGCCGGACCGTGGTCCGCGGCGCGATGGCCCGAGTGACCGGCCGCCTCGCCCGAGCGCCGGCGCGGACCGCCGCGATCGCGATCGCCGAGAGCCCGGAGCACCCCAGGACGGGGCACGAGCCGCGGGCGACGCCGAGCGGTCCGGCGCGGTGACCACCCCGCACACGGCGCGCCCTGCGTACTCGTCCGCGCCTCGCGGCGACCGCCGCGACCGCGGCCCGCGCCCCGACGACCGCGGCGCACGCGCCGGTCGCTCGAGCGTGGTCTCGGACGGCGAGGCGGAGGAGGTCCGCGCGGCCCGCTCCCTCGCCCGCGAGCGGGAGGAGCTGCAGGCCGCCGAGGCGTCGCCCGAGGCGCTCGTCGCCGGACGCGAGATCCTCGAGCAGCTCATGGTCCACCTCGGCTACGACGTGGCCGTCGAGGTCGAAGAGGGCGAGACCAACCGGCTCAACGTCGTCGGCGAGGGAGATGAGAAGGAGGCGCTCGGCGCGCTCATCGGGCGCAAGGGCGAGCGCCTCTCGGCGCTCCAGCATCTCGTGAACCTCATGCTCTCCCGGCGCATGGGCGAGTGGACCCGCGTCCTGGTGGACGTCGAGGACTACCGCGGCCGACGCGAGCGCCAGCTGCGCGAGCTCGCCGTCCGCGCTTCGGAGCGCGTCGGTGAGACGGGCAAGATGGTCCAGTTCGAGCCGATGTCGGCGCTGGAGCGGCGGTGGCTCCACCTCGCTCTCCGCGACGACCCCAACGTCGTCACGCAGTCGATCGGCGAGGAGCCCAGCCGCCGCGTCGTGGTGCTGCCCCGCACCGTCTAACGCGAACCTGGGCCCGGGCGGCCCCTCGGACCGCGCGGGGAGCGCGGGATCGCCCGCGGGCGATCCCGCGTCTCGCTGGTACGATGTACCGTGCGCACCCAGATCTGCCGCGACCCACCGCGCACCCTAGAAGAGCGTCCCCCCGATGACGACCCCCACCGAGTCGATCGCCGTACCCGCCGCCGGTTCCGCGACGCGCGGCCGCTCGTGGTCGTGGCTTCTCGCCGTCTTCGGCATCCTCTTCGGCATCCTTGCCGCGGTCGCGCTCACGGCCGGGCTCGTCGTCGCGGCCGACCAGCAGTACGACGGTCGCGTCCTGCCGGGGGTCCACGTCGCCGGGGCCGACCTCTCCGGGATGGACCGCGACGAGGCCCGGGCCGCCCTCTCGGCCGCGCTCGCGCCGTACGGCGAGGGGACGGTGGTCGTGGAGGCGCGTGCCGGGACCGAGGAGATCCCGTACGCGAAGATCGGCCGGACCGCCACGATCGAGGCGCTTGCCGATCAGGCGCTCGCCGTCGGGCGAGACGGCGGGTCGGTCGACCGCCTCGTGTCCGGCGTGCGGAACGCCGTTCGAGGCGTCGAGATCGAGCCGCGGGTCGTCGTCGACCCGGCCAAGGTCGCCGCCGCGCTCACCGCGATCGCGGCCCGCACCGACGCCGCACCGACGGACGCGCAGGTCGCCTACCGCAAGGACGGCTACACCGTGACGCCCGCGATCCCGGGCGAGGGCCTCGACGTCGCGGCCGCGACGTCGACGATCGTGACCGCACTCTCGAACACGGACGC
>JBAWVU010000283.1:0-4030 GCA_037147135.1 Chloroflexota bacterium | reverse complement strand
GTCGCCTACGCCATCGGGATCGCCCAGCCCCTCTCGCTCTCGATCGAGACATTCGGGACCGGGCGCATCCCCGACGACGCGATCCTCCGGCTCGTCCGCGAGCACTTCGACCTCCGCCCGGCGTCGATCATCGCGACGCTCGGCCTGCGGGCTCCGATCTACCGGCAGACCGCCGCCTACGGCCACTTCGGCCGCACCGACCTCGACCCGCCGTCGGAGCGCACGGACAAGGCGGCGGCGCTCGCGGCCGCGGCGGGCCTCCCCGAGCCGGCCGCCTGGCAGCCGGAACCCTGGCCCGATGAGGCGTCGGTGCCGGTGGGACCGGGCTCCGTCGCCGGCTGAGCAACGGGCGCCGTGTACGCGGTCATCCTCGCCGGCGGCGGCGGCACGCGGCTCTGGCCGCTGAGCCGCCCCGAGCGGCCGAAGCCGTTCCTCCCGCTCCTCGACGACCGGTCGCTCCTTCGCCGGACCGTGGACCGGCTCGCCGGCCTCGTCGACGCGGCGGATATCCACGTCGTCACCGACCGACGCTACCTCGACCTGGTCCGGGCGCAGCTCCCCGGCGTCCCCGGTGCCAACCTCGTCGCCGAGCCGGTCGGCCGCAACACCGCCGCGGCCATCGCGCTCGCGACCGTCGCGGTGGACCGCCCGGACGACGACGTCATGCTGGTCCTCCCCGCCGACCACCTCGTTGCCGACGAGGACCGCTTTCGGGCCGTGCTCCGGGTGGCGGCCGGCGTCGCCGCGCGTCCGGACCGCGCCCTGCTCACGCTCGGCATCGAGCCCACGCGGCCGGCGGTCGAGTACGGCTACGTCCTCGCCTCCGCTGACGAGGAGACGGTCGCCGGACTGGCGGTCTTCCGCGTCGACCGCTTCGTCGAGAAGCCGGACGTCGTGGCCGCGGCGGGCCTGCTCGCCGGCGACGCGCAGGCGTCGTGGAACGCCGGCATCTTCGCGTGGCGCCGTGACGCGATCCGCGACGCGCTCGGCACATGGGCGCCGGAGATCCTCGGGCCGGTGCGGGCCGCCGTCGGCGGCGACCTGGCTCGAAGCGCCCTCGCGGCCGCGCCCGAGGCCCTCGCGGCCGCGTACGCGGCCCTCGCCCCCGTGGCGCGGTCGATCGACTACGCGGTGCTGGAGCCGGCGGCGGCCCACGGTCGCGTGAGGGTCGTGCAGGCGGGCGGCGTCGGCTGGAGCGACCTCGGCGGCTGGACCGCGCTCCTGCAGGCGCTCGGTGCCGCCGGGAGCGGCCGGGTCGTCCAGGCGGGGGACCCGGCAGACGTCGGTGCGGACGACCTCATCGTCCTGCGCCTGGCCGACGGCGCGCTCGCGCTCTCCGCCGGCCCGCGGCACGGTATCCTCGACTCCAGGGGTCCGGCCGCCGTACTCGCGACCGCGCGTCCCGACCGACCGGTCGTGGAGGCGCTCCTTCATCGGGTGACCCGCGCGGAGGGAGATCTGTGAGCATCATCGCCGAGGTGCCGGTTCCCACCCGGATCGTGTTCGGGACCGATGGCTGGCGGGCGAAGGTCGCCGACGACTACACGTTCGAGGCCGTCCGCCGCTGCGCCCACGGGGTCGCGCGCTACGTCGTCGACCGCGGCGAGCAGTCGAAGGGGATCGTCGTCGCGTACGACCGCCGCTTCGCGAGCGAGCACTTCGCCGTCGCGGCCGCGGAGGTCCTCCTCGCCTTCGACATCCCCGTCGCGTTCGCCGTGGAGGCGGTCCCCACCCAGATGTCGTCGTTCGAGGTCGTGGAGCGGGGTGCGGCGGCGGGCGTCGTCATCACCGCGAGCCACAACCCGTGGACCGACAACGGGTTCAAGGTCAAGGCGCCGACCGGCTCCGCGGCCGGCCCCGAGATCCTCGCGACGCTCGAGGCGACGATCGCGACCAACGGCGGCACCGCGATCCCGCGTCGGCCGTTCGCCGAGGCGGAGGCGGCCGGGGCGGTCGAGCTGTTCGATCCCTTCCCGGGCTACGAACGGTTCCTCCGTCGCTCGCTCGACCTCGACGCCCTCCGCGCGGCGGACGTGAGCATCCTCGTCGACCCGATGTGGGGCTCGGGATCCGGGTGGATCAGCCGGCTCCTCGCCGGGGGCCGGATCCGCGTCACCGAGATCCACCAGGAGCGCAACCCGTACTTCGGCGGCGTGAACCCGGAGCCGATCCGGCCCAACATCGACGAGGCGCTCGGGATCATCGCGGGCGGCGGATACGACCTCGGGCTGCTCCTCGACGGGGACGCGGACCGGGCGGGCGCCGCCGACGAGCGGGGCGTATTCATCCACCAGCTCCAGGTCTACGGCCTCCTCATGTACTACCTGCTCGAGCACCGCGGGATGCGCCAGGACGTCGTGAAGAGCGTGAACACGACGTCGATGGCGGAGCGGCTCGGCGAGCGATACGGCGTCGGGGTGCACGAGACGCCCGTCGGGTTCAAGTTCGTCGGCCCCAAGATGATCGAGACGGACGCGATGATGGGCGGCGAGGAATCCGGCGGCTACGGGTTCGGGATGCACCTGCCGGAGCGCGACGGGATCTACGCCGACCTCATGCTCCTCGACCTCTTCCTCCGCGAGCGGGCAGCCGGCCGATGGCCCGCCTCGGCGGCGATCGAGCACCTCCACGAGATCGCCGGCGGGAGCTTCTACCAGCGCGTCGACATCCACATCGACCGGGGCCGGTACGATGCCTTCAAGGCGCAGCTCAAGGCCGCGCTCGACGAACGCGCCCCGACGGCGTTCGGCGGACGGTCGATCGTCCGGACCCAGCCGCTCACGACGGCCGACGGCGTCAAGTGGAGCGTCGACGACGGCTCGTGGCTCCTCATCCGGTGGAGCGGGACCGAGCCGCTCGTCCGCGTCTACACCGAGTCGACGTCCCAGGAGCTCGCGGACGCGGCGATCGCGATCGGCGAGGAGCTCGTCCGGTCGATCTGACCGACGGCTCGGAGCTCGGGTACGACCTGCCGGGGTCGCCCGTTGCGCCCGACTGGTGGCCCCGCGCCGCCTGAGCTATCGTGTGGGGGACGACCGTCGCCCCCGGCAGGTCGGAGCGACTTGGCGGCGGTCCCTGCTCGGCCCCGGCCATGGAGGGACATCGGCGATGCACAGCTCCCTGATCGGCAAGGTGGAAAAGGCGAACCGCTATGCGCGCGAGCTCGACCGCGTGACGTTCGAGCGGTTCACCCTCACGTTCCGCGGTGACAACGACACCCACCACGTGACCCTTGCCGACGACACGTGGCACTGCACGTGCCACTTCTTCGAGAGCTGGCACAGTTGCGTTCACCTCCTCGCGGTCACGAAGATGCTCGGGGCCATGCTTCCCGAGGATGCGCAGGTCGACCTCCTTCCCGCCGAGCGCTCCTCCGTCGCCGTCTGAACGCCGCGCCGCACGTCCCTCGGCCGGGAACCGGGACGGAGGCGGCGCCGATCATCGCCACATGATGGGCCCGCCCCGCACGATGCGGGGCGGGCCCACCGGCCTTCTCGGAGCGATGCGGGGCGGGCCCATCGGCCCTCTGTTCAGCGCACGACGATGTGCCAGTACCACGCGGCGTCCCCGCCGTCCACGAAGGTCGCATGGACCAGGATCACGACGTCTCCGGCCGTGGGCGCCGGGAACGAGATCGCAGGTCCGGTGCCTTCGCCGACGGCAGCGAGGTCGACGCCTCCCGGGTCGGCGGCAGGGGCGGCGTCGACCGCCCACGCGTCGACGACCGCGCCGTCGACCCGGACCCCCAGCGCAGCTCCCGCCTCGACCTCCGACGTCGGAAGGGCACCGGCCGGGAGCCACGGCGTGTCGGACGCCGTCCCGTCCCACGTGTAGCTGCCCAGCGTGGCCGGCACCTCGGCGTCCGTGCCGCCGACGAGCACGGCGCGGGGGAATCCGGCCGGCGTCGCGGCCGTCGGGACGACGCCACTCGGATCGGGCGGGGCCGATGGCGGTCGGGTGAGTGAGGGTGCCGGCGCCGCGGTGGCTTCGATGGACGCTGGCGGGGTCACCGGGGCAGACGGGGTGGCGA